>QHPC01000189.1 GCA_003218915.1 Verrucomicrobiota bacterium | reverse complement strand
AACATCACTGGCACGGTCGAGAGCACCTGCATCGAGACGCCATCGCGATCGCATTCCTCAATCCGCTGGACAGGATCCCATACATTGTCCGTAATCTCGCGGAAGACCCGGTCTCCGATCATCATGCGAGCACAGCAGGGCTTGTAATGATCAAGCCTGACGAATCCGCTGTAACCGTATTTTGCGTCGAGGTCCGGCCAGTCGCGCGGCAGAATGTGGGTATGAAGGTCGATCTTCACGCGTGGAATTGTAGGGTGTTTCTGCGAACTCCGAAAGCGTTCGGAGCTGACACAGATGCCCTACAATGATTCCATTGGCGGCGCTTTTTCGACTTTCGCGCCGCACTTTTTGCAGGTACGTCGCTTATCGTCATTCCAGAAGTCCAGCATGGCCTGGCTGAAGTGCTCAACGATATCTGCGCAGTCGAAATGGATGTCTTCCACCAACGAGCCGCAATTCTCACAGTAAAAAATAACGTGCTCTTTTTCTCCCCGCGGCCGGCGGCGTTCGACCACGACACCAATTGTATCCGGCGGGCGCTGCGGCGAGTGCGGCACATTCGGCGGGATAAAGAATGTTTCGCCTTCTTTAACGATATGATCCACGATGCGGTCGCCTTCGCGAACGCGCACCCTGATGTCGCCCTTTAGCTGGTAGAAATACTCCTCCGAATCGACGAGGTGAAAATCGTTCCGCGCGTTCGGCCCTTTGATTACCATCACGAAAAAATCGCGGCCGTCGTAGAGATAGCGATTGCTCACGGGCGGTTTGAATTTTTCGCGGTTTTCTTCGATCCAATTCTCCAAATTGATCGGCGGTTGCACAGTCTGCATCAGGCAGAGCGTATTGGGACAAACGCACAGCGTCAAACGAGGATGGTAATGGCAAATACAATTGCGATGCCCCGGCAGATTGGGCTGCATAATTTAAGTTGAAGCGGCCTAACTAAACACGGATAAATATCCGCCCTCATGAACCCTGGCTGTTTTGTCCGCATTGCAGGCGCATGCCTGCTCGCACTAATCATTTGCAGTTGCGAGACATTTCCAGAGGGTCCCTTTCCTCGTGCCACCGAAGTGGGTTGGTGGAATGATGACGGCGCTTCCGGCCCGGCCAGGATTGTTGTTCATATCGGCGAACAGAAAGCCTACTTTTACAAGGGCAAACGTTTGGTCGGCGAATCGACCGTTTCCACCGGCAAACCAGGGTTTTCTACGCCGCCCGGAAGCTATTCCGTTCTCTCAAAAAGCCCGGACCATGTCTCAACCATATTCGGCGATTATGTGGATGATTATGGCAATGTGGTGAGGTCAAACATTGACGCCCGGAAGGATCGGCGTCCGTCGGGAACGCATTTCGACGGTGCGCAAATGCCGTATGCCATGTTTTTCAGGGGCGGCTACGCGATGCATCAGGGCTATGTGCCACCCTTTGCCGCTTCTCATGGTTGTATTCGCTTGCCGAAGGGAATGGCGGGAAGATTTTACGAAAACGCCCCCGTCGGCACGCCTGTAAAGGTCACAGAGTAGCTCAAAACGTCGGAGGGTTGTCGGCACGATCCTTTCGGGCGATACCGACCGCGCCAAAAGCGGTTCGGATTAACTGCTTCGGCGGTCCCGGCTACAGCTCCAAAACTTTGTGCTAAATTACCGGCTGCATATGAATCGGAGCATCATTGATGACGACCGCAGCCGCGCGATGCGATTGAACAATGACGAGTTGCAACGCTACTCGCGTCATCTCATCATGCCCGAGGTTACATCCGAAGGGCAAAGTCGACTCAAAGCTGCGCGCGTCTTGTGCATCGGCGCCGGAGGACTCGGATCGCCGGCCGCACTTTATTTGGCAGCCGCCGGCGTTGGGACAATCGGCATTGTAGATTTTGACGATGTCGATCTTTCGAATCTTCAGCGCCAAATTCTTCACGGAACCAAGGATATCGGTCGCGGCAAGCTGGAGTCGGCCCGCGATCGCTTGCACGACATCAATCCGCAGATCGAGCTTGAATTGCACAACTGTCGTTTCTCCAGTGAAAACGCGCCTCAACTTGTGTCCCGCTACGACGTGATCGTTGATGGATCGGATAATTTTCCGACGCGATATTTGTCGAACGATGTCTGTGTTTTTGCGCGCAAGCCGAATGTGTACGGCTCGGTATTCCGCTTTGAAGGACAGACAACGGTGTTCGCGCCTCATCTGGGCGGCCCATGCTATCGCTGTCTTTTTCCTGAGCCGCCTCCACCGGAGTCCGTACCCAATTGCGCGCAAGCGGGCGTGCTGGGCGTTTTGCCAGGTATTATCGGAATGCTGCAGGCGATTGAGACATTGAAACTAATTTTGGGTATCGGCGAGGTACTCGTCGGGCGTCTTCTCCATTTCGATGCGCTTAAGGTAAAATTTCGCGAGCTCAACCTGCGACGCGATCCGCAATGTCCTGTCTGCGGCGAGAACCAAACAATCTTCTCGCCGATTGACTACGAACAATTTTGCGGAGTGGGCGACGAAGGAGCGATCCCGGGGATGTCCCCGCACGAACTAAAGCGGAGAATGGATACAGGCGACCCATTCGAATTGATCGATGTGCGGGAACCGTTCGAATTCGAAATTGCCCGGATTGCCGGCGCAAAATTGATTCCGTTGGGAGAAATTGCCGAACGATTAGACGAGCTGGAGCGCGAAAAGCCAATCATAGTTCATTGCCATAGTGGAAAACGCAGCGCTCAAGCGGTACGACTGCTACAGCAACATGGTTTCGCCAAAATTTACAACCTTGAAGGTGGAATCGATGCGTGGTCGGAGCAAATCGACCCCAACGTGCCGCAATACTGAGAGAAATCTTCGAAGGCCAGGATTTCAAACAAGGCTGTTGCAGGGGAATTTACTTTACCGCGGCGGCCAATTGTTCGGCACTTGGCACTCCATGCCATTGAGCGATCAATTCACCATCTCGGCCGAACACAAAAACGCAAAAATCCGTTGCTCCCTCCGCCTCGCCAAGCTGCGACGACACCGACCCATCAAAATCGGTCACTATGAAAATGTCTTTCCGCGCATCACGTTTAATTCCCTTCCCGTCGTACCGGGCCTGAAGCCTCCTGGCCTCTTCATTAACGCCATGCCGGATGAGCGCTGTGGCAATCCTTCGTCCGATCACAGTATGCCTTCTCGCAAAACGAATGATTGTGATCATTCTGTAATCCGGATTGCCAAGGCAATGGTCTGGAACGCGATCGGCCACGGTGCGCGCTTTTTCTCTATCTGCAGCGATGGCCAGCACCACGACAGTCACGTGTCCGCCAGCTGTAGAGTGTTTGTTTCCATCAATGTCGACAAACCCGAGCGAGTAGGTTGCCCCGATGGAAAGAGCTCCATTTAGGCTCGCTCCGGGAAGCACAATTAATGTTCCGATAAAGAAAAAGAATTGAAGTGCGCGCGGGGTCACAAGTAAGCACATTGGCGACAATGTCCTGCCCTGACAAGATTCGGCCTGTGTACTCAATTTTTCCATTGTCCGGGACGACGCGCGAGGTCTGTATTTGGCTATCGGTCCTTTTCGTTCTTGGCTTGACTGGCTGTGATCGCATGGGCGCTTCTCGTAACTCACAGTTGATGCAGGACGCGGAAACCAAATCGGCCCAGGGTGATTTTGCGCGCGCTGTCAATTTGTATGAGGCCGCGCTCGATGACAGCCCGCGTTGTGCCGAGGTTCACTACAAGCTGGCTCTTCTTTATGACGACAAGCTGAATGACCCCGTCAGCGCTCTGCATCATTTCAGACGTTATCTCGCATTAAGTCCGGCCGGCGCTCATGCCACTGATGTAAAAAACTCGATCAAACATGATGAGATCGCTGCGCTGACGGTCTTATCTGGCGATTCCGTCATTACCCGGTCCGAGGCGGCCCGTTTGCGAAACGAAAACCTTAATTTGCACAAGGAACTTGAAACCCGCGCTGTGCTGGCGCGAAGTGCGACGGACAAATCGCAGGAAGGCAACACTGGCTCGAAAAAAACCGCCCCCAAGAAAGTGGACCGGAACTACGTTGTGCAATCAGGCGATACGCTTTTCTCCATTTCGCGAAAATTTTATAAATCGCCCAAGCGCTGGAAAGAGATCCTGAACGCGAACAGGAAGAGTATTCGCGACCCCAAGAAACTAACGGTGGGCCAGACCCTGGTTATTCCGTAGGTGCTTTCGAGTTGTCCGAGGAATCTAGAACTTCACCTGGAGGGCCACTGCGCCCCCGAGGTTGGCCACTTGATAATCGAAAACGCTTTGGTTCGATTGGCTTGCCGCCAACGTACTCACAGCGCTCACCGTAAGATATTTGTTCACACGATAGTTTGCGGTAAGCGCGAGAATTTCGCTGATGTCGTCGCGGCCTCCTTCGTAATACTGACGCACTACGAGCGTGCCCACGGCATTGACGAAAAAGGAACGCGTGAGAACCGCCGAATACCCAAGATAGAGTGCATAATCACTTCGCTGGGCTGAGATCGCATTGATGTTTGGCGGCTGCCCAGATTCCTCGGCCGCGATGCTGATATTCAAGTCGGCGCCTAGCGTGAGCGTTTGAGCGCGACCAAATCGAAACGGAATCCCCGCGTCTATAATGAAGGAGTGGTTTTGGAAAAAAGCCGCAAAGCTGTTTTTCTCGGTGAGCCGATTGTAATCGTAATCGACGCGCAAAAGCAGATTGTGCCACTGCGGCACGAGATATCTCAAGCCGACTTCAACATCAAAGCTTCCAAAATTAAAGTTGTCGAATCGATCGTAATAAAACAGCTGCTCCCGGACGTCGACCAGTCCGTACAACGTGTTGGTAATTCGCGGCTCGTAAAAGGCCGCTACTGCCGGCGCAACGACAAAATCGCTCTGCTCTCCGCTCCGCGTAAGGGCAACATTTGACGTCCAGTAAAAGGGCGCGCCAGCAGAAATCGTGAACGGTTGATACTCCTCGGTGCGCTTGAGGATTTGCTGTTCGCCAAGATCTGCGTCGCCAGGCGCGGCGGCGACATTGCCACCTTCGGCACCGCTTGGAGGAACCGTGGACGGGAAGGCTGACGGAGCCTGCTCACGCGTCAACTGCGCCTGGTTCGCAGTCTGCGCCGCGCCGTTATTCGCTGAGGCAAAAAAGAGCACGCACAACGTCGTGACAAACCGGCACAAATGACGGTCGAGACGAAGTCTCACGAGCGCGACCACTTGCTATCTGGTTGGTCCCTGATGCCGCTAATTTTCTCAGCCATATCAATGAGCAGGTTAAAAATCCCACTTCCTGATATTAGAAGGCCCGCATGCCGGAACCAAGACGATTATTGATCACTCCGCGATCGCGCGTATGCCGAATATCCGCCATGTCGCGGTCTGCTTTCATCATACGATTGATATTGAGGCGATCGGCGTTGCCCGCATGGCGCTGGTCGCGATGGGGAACCCTAAGCTTTCCATTAGCGCCGGGAACAGCACCATCGAGCAGAGAAAGCAGCTGCCCACTGTTTTGAATATTGATCACTGTCTTGGTCCTTTTCCCGTTCGTGGGGTTGCCGGGCGATGAAGCATCGAATGGTGGGGCCTTTGCCAACGGCTGCGGATTGTTCGCGCCGGCACCGGCAAACGTGCCGGCAGTGGGGTAACGTCGATTGCCACCCCACCTTTCCGAGTAATTGGCGTTGTTGGTGTAAACCTCGGCCGGGAGCTCGCCGCCGATCGTGACCACAACATTGTCGAAAATCGTAATTGAATTCGCTGCGAGAATCTTTGTGCTATTCCCGCCAAGAATGACGTTAGAAACGAAGTTGAGCTGGCCATTGCTCCCCGGCGCGTAAAGTTTCAACATCGTGTCAGCTGAGAGAGTGCCACCGCCGATATTGAGCACACCGTTTGCGCCAAACACGCCGGCTTTGAGTACATCCGCGTGAACGCTGGCATTATTGAATGTGATCGCTCCATTCCCGTCGATGTAGGTCAGAAATGTGCCGCCGACGTTGTAATTGCCACCGTTAATTAGAATCCCGCTGGCCGCCGCCCCGTCGCTACCGTAGATCGCAACTGTCGCGTCGTTGGTGATATTTGCGGTGCCGGCAACGGCCAGGCTAACAATGCCTCCGGTACCGATCGCTCCCCCATTGTTCAGGAGTTCAAGCGTTAGATTCCTCGTGTTGAGATTTCCTCCGATTGCCGCGAAAATGTTCGCCCCGTTAACAACTTCATTGATGTTGTTGTTGATAAGCAGCGTGGTGTCGCCGCCTGCATCCGTAGTCAGATTGTTTCCGATGCTTAAGAAAAGGTTCGCTCCGGAGTTAACTGTTTGGTGAACAGGAGTTATTATCTCGAGGTCAATTCCGCCGGAGTTTGTCGCGTTATGAGTTACCAAATTATTGCCAACGAAAAGCGTCACATTTTCGCCGTTCTGTTGTGGAGCCTGTACTGCGAGCTCGACCCCAAGGAACAAATCGGCCGCGGTCAAGTTGCCGCCGACGCGAAGGTCGATATTAGCCCCGGTTCCTGATTGCGCGGTCGCCGATGTTTGCAACTCAAGCGATCCGCCCACCATAAGATTTCTGTCCACCAGCACATCGACGTTGGCCCCGCTTGTTAAGTTGCTAATATCAGTCTTAATCGAGAGGTCGCCTCCGACCAACAAGTCAGTGCCGGCATAAAGGACGATATTGAGACCGGAAGTAATTCCACCATTTTCTCGATTAATAGTCAGATCGTTCGCAACATTGATCGTTTGACCGGCAGAAATACTCACGTCGCCGTTGGAATTGGAAGCCGTTTCATCAGAAGTGAGGTTGCTCCAATTCAGGTTTTGCCCGGCGAATAAAGTAATGGTTGGGGCATGGATGGCTGCCTCCCCGTTAATCGAAATGTTGCGTCCAACGAATGCATACAGATCGTCGGTTGTGATGCTTGACGTCATTGACATGTCGCGCTGGGCAAACAGGCTGACTCTGCTCGCCGTGCTAATATCGGAGCCAAGGGTCAAATCACTGCTGGAGCCGCGAGCGTAAATCGTCAGGTCGTGCAGGCCTGAGAACGAAATCTCTGGACCCAAGGTAATCGGACC
>QHPC01000188.1 GCA_003218915.1 Verrucomicrobiota bacterium | reverse complement strand
TCAGCGAAGCAAAGAATCTCGGATGTTTTTTCTGCCGCAACTCTCAAGCAATGGCCAGAGATGTTTGAAAGCCTGGCCTCATGCTTCGCATTTCGTTGCAGCGCCCGGCTCAACATGACAAGACACGACCCGGAACTCGGATTGCAGCCGGCACGGCTGCCTCTACAGTGAGCCGATGATTCTCGAACCGGTTCGTCCGATCCAGCTGTCAGAAATACAGGAAGCACGCAAACGAATTGCCGACACGATTGTTCGCACGCCACTAATCCGCCTGGAGCTCGGACCGGATTTTCCCGACATTCGGCTCAAGCTGGAAAACCTGCAGCCGATTAATGCCTATAAGTTGCGCGGCGCGGCGAATGCCGTGGCGTTGCTTCCCGATTCGGAGCGTAAGCGCGGGGTATGGACAATCAGCGCGGGAAACGCCGGCCAGGGCGTCGCCTATGCAGCGCGACAAGCTGGTGTGCCATGCTCCGTCGTAGTGATTGAGACCGCACCCAAATCGAAGCTGGAACGGATGCGCGCTCTCGGCGCGAAACTCATTCCGGTATCGTACGATGTCGCATGGAAAACGCTGGAGGAACGCTCATTTCCCGGTGCCGACGGAACATTCATTCATCCGTTCGACGACGACAATTTCATCGCCGGCCACGGAACAATGGGATTGGAAATTTTGGAGGACGCTCCAGATACCGTAGCCGTCATCGCAAGCATCGGTGGCGGCGGGCTCGTCACTGGCGTTGGCAGTGCAATCAAGGCGCTCAAGCCAGCGACAAAAATTTTCGGTGTTGAGCCGGAGACTGCGGCACCCTCCGCGCTCTCGTTCAAAATGGGATCACCGCAAGTATTCAAAGATTGGAAAGCCTCCTTCGTCGATGGCGCGGGCGGCCAAAGCGTGTTCCCTCGAATGTGGGAACGAATGAAACCAGTCGTGGACGATTACTTCATTGTCAGCCTTGAGGAGACCAGGAAAGCGATGCAGCTCATGGCTGAAAAATCACGGGTGATCTCCGAAGGCGCAGGCGCATTGCCGCTCGCTGCGGCCTTGAGTGGAAAGGCCGGCAAAGGCCCGATCGTCGCCATCGTCTCAGGCGGGAACATTGATCTTAACAAATTCTGCGAATTGACCGCTAATTAGGAATTGTTCACCATCGCCACGCCAGTATTGACTTTTCCCTCAGAACTTGAGAAAGCCTTAGCCGTAGTACAACAGCGGAGGAAAACGTATGAAAATTGGCGATACAGCACCGGATTTTGAGGCAGAAACTACCGAGGGCCGGATTCGTTTCCATGATTGGATCGGCGACTCTTGGGCCATTTTATTCTCACATCCCAAGGATTTCACTCCGGTCTGCACAACCGAGCTCGGTTACATGGCTAAAATTAAACCGGAGTTCGACCGCAGAAATGTGAAAGTCATGGGATTGTCAGTCGATTCCACTGGCGATCATAAAGGCTGGGCAAAAGACATTGAAGAAACGCAAGGACACGCGCCGAACTATCCAATCGTCGGTGATGCCGACTTTAAGATCGCAAAATTATACGGGATGCTTCCGGCGGACGTTGCTGGCGACCCGAAGAAGCGTACCCCGGCGGACAACGCGACTGTGCGCAATGTTTACGTCGTCGGCCCCGATAAGAAGATCAAGTTGCTCCTCGTTTATCCGATGACCACAGGCCGCAACTTCGACGAAGTGCTGCGTGTGATCGATTCGCTGCAATTGACCGCGAAGCATCAGGTAGCAACGCCAGTGAACTGGAAGCAAGGGGATGATGTGATCATCGCGGGTTCGGTTTCGGACGACGAGGCGAAGAAGCGTTATCCGCAAGGGTGGAAGGCACCAAAGCCGTATCTTCGAATCGTACCGCAACCGCAATAAGACGCAGCCGGAGCGGTGGCATCATGCCGGCTGCTCCTCAAGCAACGCTCAGCTTTGTTGGGACGGAAGGATCACTAGGCGTCGTCCTCTTGGAGCAAAACAAGGGACCCAGGCTTCCATCGAACCGGAATGATTCCCGATAACCAGGATAAAGCCCTTCACCCGTGGCAAACCTCTGCGCGGTATTGGGACAAGTATCGCGCCCTGATCACAGAAATGTTTGCGCCGTTAACATCCAGTTTAGTCCAAGAAGCGCAGATTCGAATTGGTCAGAAAGTGCTCGATATCGGCGGCGGCAGCGGCGAGCCGTCGCTCACGATCTCAAGAATTGTGGGACCTGCAGGGTCAGTGATGTACACCGATCCTGTAGCCGGTATGCTCGAGAGCGCCGAGGCGGAAGCAGGCAGGCGCGGCCTGATGAACATCCACTTCAAGCAATGTTCTGCTGATGACCTACCGTTCGCAGATCGTACATTTGATGTAGCCGTAGGCAGGTTATCGGCGATGTTTTTCGTCGATCCTGCCACGGCAGTGCGGGAGGCGCTGAGAGTCATTCTCAAGGATGGATGTGTCGCGTTTGCCGTCTGGGGTCCAAAGGAAGCTAATCCTTTCTTTTCGAGTATCACTGATGTGATAGACCAATTTTTAGAGGTCCCTCCACAGGATTCCGATGCACCAGATACATTCCGTTTTGCCGTTCCCGGTACGCTGGCTGGAATCCTGGAAGAGGCTGACGCTAAAAATGTGCTCGAACGCCAGCTGAATTTTCAAATTGAAGCGGCGATCTCATTTGAGCAGTTCTGGCAGGTGCGCACAGAAATGTCCGAAACTTTGCGGGGAAAAATGGCCAGAGTTACGCCCGCTCAATTACCAACTATCAAGCAAGCTGTTGCCGATGCAGCGCGAAAATATTTCCTGAGCGGAACAATGAGTTTCCCCGCAGAAGCATTGATTGTTAGCGGTAGAAAACCCGCCTGACCATTGTCTTAATTCTAGACTGCCTGCTCAGCAGAATATTCCACGGGGTCCTGCTGAAAATATTTCTGCAATTCTGCGTATAGCCTTGGGTGATGATCGCGCAGCGCACGTGGCTGCTCGAAGAATGCCTCGACCGATACGGCGAAAAACTCAACGGGATCAGTCGCTCCGTAAGTGTCCAGTAAGGTGGGTATCCCGGTCTCGTCTGCAGCGCGCAGCGACGCAAACTCGGTTTTCATCACTTCGCTCCAGGCCAATTGCTGTTCCCGCGTTGTCAATGCCGGCACTCCGTCGCCTGCGTGATTTTCGTAATCGAGCTGGTGAGCAAATTCATGAAGGACAACGTTCTTACCATCGGCGGGATCAGCCGCTCCGTGTTTAACGGCGCCCCACGCGAGGACCAACGAACCCATTCTACGGCCGGTCTCGCCGAGACGACCCACAGTCCTCTCTTCCCAAACATGCTCACCGATCTGGTGGTCTTCCTGCACCATGTATGTCAATGGATAAACAAGAATCGTCAGGAGACCGGGGAAATAGTCCGTCTCGCGATGCAGCAACAGAAGACACGCTTGCGCAGCAATCGTGACGCGGACCTCATCCGTGATCTCGAAACCGCCACATCCTTCGAACCGTTTTTCCGCAAGGAATACTTGAATGTGACCAAGCAGTTCGAAGCGATCGGTCCCAGACAGTTTATGAAAAAAGACAACATGACGCTGAACCAACGCCAGCCATTCCTTCGGAAACGGCCGTGCTCGCAGGCGACGTCGCCTTCGCTTCTTCAGGAATTCAAGGATCATATGAAAATGTGAGCAGAATGGTTCACCACGTTCGTTTTAGCGGATGCGCTTCGGTATTAAAGATAACTTTATCGAATTGCAAGGTTTCAGGCGGCGCGAAGAGTAAATAGAAATATTTGAAAGTCTCGGCCAGGGCGAAGCTCTCCATTTCATCGAGCTGTTGTTTAGTGACCACGTCGGCGAGCGCAGCGTAACCAGCCTCGGCGCGGCAATACTTAACAAAGTCGCCGAATATTTTCTCGCCCATCCGCTGATACTCTGGGTCGCTTGTGTAATGACAAAGGTAATAAGTGGACTCAACGATTTCGGGACGCAGATGATAGCTTCCCGCGACTACGCGCATCGTTTTGTAATCGAGAGTTTCCGGCTCGATGCCGTGAAGATTCCACACCTTGAACGATGATGTTTGCAGACGCCGTGCTCGCGACACGTCGCCGGAGAGGGCCAGCAACCCGGGGAAGAATGCATCGAGCGCGCCGTACGTCGTGTTGGTCCGCTTGCCTGTCTGCATATCGGCGTGGCCGTACCACAGTTCGCGGCGGACCTCGTCGGCAAGATATTTGTTCACCGCGGGAATGCTCGCTTCCCACATCTCGCGACAATCGGTATCGCCGAACAGAAGCCAGCACTTCCACAGGTATTCGTAGTAAGAGTCAATGCCGCCGCTGATATGACTATCGGTGCTCGTCCAGGCACCCGTCTCGACGTTGATGCTCTCTCCGACGAGTCCAAGCGAAGAGCGTCGCTTGAAGGTTTCGACCAAGGCGCGTTTCGCTTTCTCGTAAAAAACGGGCCTGCCAGTTAATTTACTTAGCGTGCCAAATTCCAACAGCAGCGTGCCGGTCTCTGCCGGATTTGTTACCGGACCTCGTGTCTGGCCAGTGCGGAGGTTGACGTAAACATAAGGAAGGCCCGTAGGTGAATTGAAAACTGGAAGCAGCCGGTTGCCCAAATCTTCAGCCAGGCTCAGAAGACGTTTGTCGCCCGTGAATTGATAGCTGGAGAGCAGTCCACCGAGCAGACGAATCGTCACCTCGAAATTTTTGGCGTAGATGTCGCGATCGAATGAGAGATTACTCACGATGAGTGATCGCGTTCTTTCGGCCTCGGCATCAAGATGCATTAGGATGAGTGTGTCGAGAGCATCGACTGGAGTCATCAAGAGTGACTGTCCGTACCAATCGCGCGCAGTTTTACTTAAAGGCCGCAACGCGTCATGACCCCACGCATAACGCTCATAATTATTCCAGGCATGCAGAAATTCAGTTCGCACACGTGCAGCGAGTTCCTGCGCGTGCTGGTCCTGCCGCGATTTGCTGCATCCGTGCGTCCCGAACGCGGCCAGGGCAGCGAACAAAAACACGATTGGCGCAATTCGATCTGGCATTCCGTTCGAATCAGCCTAACAATCGACTAGGAGGAGTTCAAAAATGAATACGATATCTATTTCTCGACGTAGATTTGCACAGTTATTAGGCATAGGCGCAGCAACGGTGGTCGTTAGGCCGCCAGTTTCTTTCGCAAAGCCGACTCAGTCTGTTACCACACCTTTAACGGAAGCGGGCAGCATCATTCGCTTGAGCGCGAATGAAAATCCTTACGGACCTTGCTCGAAAGCATTGCAGGCGATCACAGAGTCCTTCGGCCTCGCCTGCCGTTATCCGGACGAACACAACAACGTGCTAATCGATAAGCTGGCGAAGTTGAACAATGTCGATCGCAGCGAAATCCTGCTCGGCGACGGCTCGGGCGAGATTCTCAAACTATGCGCCGAAACATTTACCGGGCCTCAGAAGGGAAAGCTTGTCGCGGCGGACCCCACTTTTGAAGCGATACTCAATAACGCCAGCGCCAATGGTGCTGAAGTAGTAAAGGTGCCGCTGACCAGCGATTTTGCGCATGACCTCCCGAAAATGCTCGCCGCTGCAAAGGCCGGCTTGATTTATGTCTGCAATCCAAACAACCCTACTGCGAGCATCACGCCCAAGGACGAGTTACGCGATTTCATCTCAAAAACTCCGCCCGAGACAATGATTCTGGTGGACGAAGCATATTTCCATTTCGCGGACAGCCCGGAGTACGAAAGTGTGATCCCACTTGTGAAAGAGCATCCGAACCTGATTGTTTCCCGCACGTTCTCGAAAATTTACGGAATGGCCGGGTTACGCTGCGGCTACTGCGTGGCGCAAAAGGAAACGATCGAACGCATGCGTACAAACCAAATGTGGGACAGTGTCAACTGCATGGCGCTGGCTGCCGCGACTGCGAGCCTGGACGATCCAGGTCACGTCCCAAACGGCCAGCGTTTAAACAAAGAAGCGAAACAATTCACGACGTCTGAGCTCGAGAAGATGGGTTACAAATCAATTCCTTCTCAAGCCAATTTCATCATGTTCGATTGCAAGAAACCGGTCGTCCCGCTCATCAAAGCGATGAAGGAGCGCAATGTCCACGTCGGCCGTTTGTTCCCGGCGCTGCCGAATCACATGCGCCTGACGATTGGAAAGAAATCGGAAATGGAAACTTTTCTATCGGCGTTTCGAGAAGTGGTTGCGTGAACTAGCGCCTCCTTGCCGCGCCGTAGCCTTGGCTAAGGCGGGACCACCGGCAAAAATCTGAGATGGAGAGTCTTTCTGACAGCGTTCCGGGAAGTGATGGCCTAACAAGACCAAGTTAACCGGCCCGCCGCCACAATCGCTCGCGACAATCGAAGCCCGTACCGGCGGGTCCGGTTGAACGCCTGGTTAGGCCTGCGCGGCAAGATGCTTTGACAGCTTCGACACAAACGACTGGATTTCGGGTAGCGAGACCTCGGCGTGAAAACCATTTCGATCGCGGAACGCGAACCCTTTGACCGTCCCCTTCTCGTGCAGCGGGTCAATTTTGAAGTGCGCGACAGCATTACGCAGTCTCCGAACGAGTTGCCTAAGATTGGGCTTGTGCTCATCGCCATACTCGCAACGACCAAAGCGCTTAATCGAAGACGGGTTGATACCCCATTCAGCAAGAGATTCAAATCGTGACGTTGGCACCTTTTCGAATAGGGCTTCCTTCGGAACAATCAGCAATCCAAGGAGACAATTGATCAAGAGCGTCGCATCGTGAGGGCCCTCGTAGCTGGTCGCAATATTCAGAGTGCGCTGCATGAAGCTTCGCGCGAAGTCTGGGTCGTATTCCATATGTGCGAGATTCGGCAGGCCTAACGAGACAGAGATAAGCCGCGGCAGGGTGTGGTGGCAAACACGCTGAAGTTGTATCGCCAAGGGGCCGTTGGCTTCATCGATTGGTTAGATCACTCATCTCCTATTGGTTCGCGATACAACCTCGGAGGCTTGGCTGTCTGCTGTAGCTGATTAATGTACTTCGCGAACTCCTCACTGTACCAATGCGAG
>QHPC01000364.1 GCA_003218915.1 Verrucomicrobiota bacterium | reverse complement strand
TCTACGAGTCGCTGATGGAAAACACGCTGATCGAGGCGCGCGCATTTCGCGATCTCGCCGGGGCGGCGGAATGGCTCGGCATCCCAGTCGACGTTTTAACGCTGAAGGATGAGCCCGCGCCTCACATTTGATCCACGGCTGGGAAACGTTCTTGATGCGAACTGCGTGAAACGATGCCGTCTCGCACATTGTCTCGGCAATTGTTCGACAAAGGCAACCTGGCGAAGAAATGGGCGCCGTTAACTCTAAAGAATTAGAGACTCTGGCCGTATGTTCGCGATTGTACCCAGATGCGACGGATTTGAAATTTTATGCGGAAACAAAGCTGCACGCGAAGCGCGCACGTATCGTGAAAACCGCTCATCTGGTCAATGGCCTCCTGCGATCATCTGCTTCATGATCTGGCGGCCAGTGGCCTGCAACGGCCCCATTCCGCTGCCGGGCAGGAACCACATACCTTTGTCTTGATCGCGGCAGTAAACAATGTTGACGCCATCGCTCGTGACCGCGTGATGGAATGTTGCGCCGGCGTTTTCGGCAATGAATCGGAAGAAAGTTTCCCGCCATGGGTCATCGGCGTAATGGAACAGCTCTCCCCCCAGGCTCTTTAGTTCTTCAACGCTAATCGTGCGAATGGATTTGGCGATCGCTTTGCGCCGCTCCTTGTCGAGGTTCTCAAGATCGAATTTTTCGAATGGCATGGGATTGAGCTTAGTCCGTTAAATATCGTTCGCCAACCGATGGAAGAGATCTGGATGAGCGGCAACTGAAGTGCGCGTGACTCATTTTCACCAGCAACGGCAGGCGTCTGGTGTGATTGAAGCCCTGTATCAGAATGCGTCGAGCCATTATTGCTCGTACCCGACTCCGTCCCAAGCAGTCCCTTGGACTTTAGTCTTCACGATTGCGAGCGTTTGTGGAAAACTAAAGATCGCATTCACATGAAGCTGCTCCTTCAAGAGATCCGTCGTAACCCACTGCTTTGGCTGCTTGTGAAACGTGTGATTCGGTGGGCGATCTGCTTAACGCACCGCTTGCAAATCTAACCGAGCTCGTCATCGCCATCGCTGCTTTGCAGGCGGGACAATACACATTGGTGAAGGCGTCAGTCGCCGGCGCGATCGTTACGAATTCGTTGTTTATGCTGGGCGCGTCTTTCCTGCTAGGCGGTGTGCGGTATCACCTTCAAGAATTCAACCGTATCGCCGCACGGTTCCAGGCCGGGTTGCTTTTTCTCGCCACGATAGGGCTTTTGATCCCGTCCGCAGTGGCCGCGCGCGATTCGTTAGGCCCAAGCGGCTCAACCAAAACTCTGAGCGTGGCACTCTCATTTTTGCTTTTGCTGGCATACGGTCTTGGCCTCTGGTTCTCACTGAATACCCATCGCGAATTGTTCGCGGGCACAGCTGAGGAACATGAAGCGGCGTGGCCGATCGGTCTTGCGCTCGTCACCCTCGCGGCCGTTACGATTTTGGTTGCATTGGTGAGCGAAGTGTTTGTCGGATCGGTTCAGTACGCTGCCACCGCCTTCGGAATGAGTCCTGCCTTTGTTGGGTTCATCATTGTGGCTTTAGTCGGCGGGGCTGCCGAAATGGCGGCAGCATTTTCCGCCGCGCGCAAAAATCGTCTCGACTTGAGCGTCAGCATTGCACTTGGCAGCGCCGCGCAGATTGCGCTCTTCGTTGCTCCGGTTCTGGTACTGCTCAGTTATTTGATTGGCCCCACGCCGATGGATTTGAATTTCTGGCCCGGTGCAGTCGCAATGATTCTCTTCGCAACGCTCACCGCGTCTCTGGTGACCACGTCTGGCCGCTCGGCCTGGTTCGTCGGCGTGCTCGTCGTCCTAGTTTACCTGATGTTCGCTACTGCGCTTTATCTGTTGCCGCCTGCCGGAAATAAGTGAACTAGTCGCCTGCCTATTCGGTCCTAACGAGTGGAAATCTTATGAAAACAAAAGAGATCATCAAAACAGCCAGTGAACTAGCCAAGCCATTCTGTATCAGCAAAGGGAAAGATTTTCGTCTCAAAGACGTCGATCCAAACGACACACGTGAATTCACGAAGGAGGCAGACAAGCCAAGAGCGAAGGAAGCGCTGGTCACGGGTGTGACAGCTCTGGCCGAGCTACAGGACAAGCTATACGCCCAGGACAAGTGGGGAGTGCTTTTGATCTTTCAAGCAATGGACGCGGCCGGTAAGGACGGCGCGATCAAGCACGTCATGTCAGGAGTGAATCCGCAAGGCTGCCAGGTGTATTCTTTCAAATCGCCCTCAGCCGAGGATCTGGACCACGATTATCTCTGGCGCTGCATGAAATGCCTGCCCAACCGGGGACACATTGGAATCTTTAATCGTAGTTATTATGAAGAGGTACTCGTGGTCCGGGTTCATCCCGAATTCCTGGCAAAACAAAAGCTGCCGGCAAAACTCACAGGCAAAAAGATTTGGGAAGATCGTTTCGAAGACATCCGCAATTTCGAGCGATACCTCGCGAGGAATGGTGTGATCGTCCGGAAATTCTTTCTCCACGTTTCAAAGAAGGAACAGAAACGACGGTTCCTGGAGCGGATTGATGATCCGCAGAAGA
>QHPC01000362.1 GCA_003218915.1 Verrucomicrobiota bacterium | reverse complement strand
GCGCAAGCCGAAGTGTGCCGGCAACCTACCTGTCAGAAGGTAAGGTCGGCGCGCTGCGCCGACTCCCGAAACCCTTCAGGACAGCGCGGCGTCTCTACTCAGTGTTCTTCTGCCTCCAGAACGAATGAATAATGAACAGCACGACGGCAACCGAGATGCAGGAGTCGGCGACATTAAAGGCCGGCCAGGGATGCGCATAGGGGATGTGCAAATCGAAAAGAAGAAAATCGATCACGTGCCCGTAAAGAAGCCGATCGGTAAGATTTCCCAGGATCCCGGCGAGTAGAAGCGCCAGCGAAACATCACGCCAGCGGTCACGTGCTCGCGCCCCTAAGAGGAGACCCAAAACAACCACAAGGGCAACAGACGAAATAGCGATGAAGAAGGTATTGTTGCCTCTAAAGGATCCAAACGCTGCGCCCGTATTCGTCACGCTAACCAGACTGAAGAAATCCCTTACCAGAACGCGCGGCTCATCAGGGCTGATAAACCGCAGAACCAGCTGCTTCGTCAGTTGATCGATTGCGTAGAGCGGCAGTGAAAGAAAGAGGATGAATTTCATGGGAATGATTTGTCATTCCGAGCGTAGCGAAGCGAAGTCGAGGAATCCCGTGGCAATATCGAGCGTGCCTTCACGGGGTGTCTCGACTTCGCTCGACATGACCTCTAACGGGCGCTGACTACGCTTTCGCATCGATCACACAAATTGGGATGCGCTTTGCTTGTCCCAACAGCCGGCCGGTGACGCCAGCAACGGGCACATTTTTTGTATGCTGTTTTGGTGGCGGACGCGCTTGCTTCGGTTCCCTGGCGAATCGTCAGATCACTCAGAATGAAGAATTCCTCCAGCTCTTCCTTGCTGATTTTCGTCGTGACCTCGGAGTTTGAATGTAAAACAACCGCTGCCTCGAGAGCATTGCCGATCAGCTTCTGCTGCCGTGCCCGCTCAATCGCTTGACCGATGACGCCGCGCAATTTCAGGAGCTCTGCAACCTGATCGCTCGCTTCGTGCCCTCGATGCTCGAATGGGGGAAATTCTTGTAGATGGACCGAACCGCCCAGCACTGAATGCCGCCACGATTCCTCGGCAGTAAATGCAAGGACCGGCGCGAGCAATCGGCACAGTGCGCCAAAAATTTCATGCATGACCATTTGTGTCGCGCGTCGCCGGGGTGAGTCTGCGGCATCGCAATACATCCGGTCCTTGGTGATGTCGATATAGAGGCTGCTCAGATCGACGGCGCAAAACTGGTTAAGAGCGTGATAAACCTTGTGAAACTCGAACGCTTCGTACGCCGATCGGCAATCAGCAATTACGTCGTTCAAACGCTCCAAAATCCAGCGATCGACGAGCGTCATTCCGAGCAAAGTCGAGGAATCCCGTTGCGTTACCTTTAAGGTTTCATCACGGGGTCCCTCGACTTCGCTTCGCTGCGCTCGGGATGACAAGGCATTTACAGGGAAATCATAAAGGTTTCCGAGCAAAATGCGCAGCGTGTTCCGAATCCGGCGATAAGCGTCTCCCAGGCGCGTGAAAATTTCCTCGGAAAACGGGACATCAGCGGTGTAATCGATGCTACTCGCCCATAGTCGAACGAGGTCCGCGCCGTGTTCGTTCACAAAATGGCCGGCATCTACCGGCTTCTCGTAAGCGCTGGACTTGGAAATTTTCTTTCCGTCCAGGTCGACAACGAACCCGTGCGTAACGCAAGTTTTGTACGGTGCGCGATTATTCAGCAGCTCTGGGTGCACCGCGCAAACTGCTTTGTGTGAAACGCCGCTGTCGATCCAAACATCGATCGTATCGTTGCGTTTCGTTGTGCCAGGCGGAAGGCCAAGTTTTTCGGCAAGATCGGCATCCTTCAATTCAAACCAAATGTTTGAGCCTCGCTCGGCGACAAGATCTGCGAGCTTTCGGATAATTTTTGCGTCGAGAATGGCTTCTCCATCCTTCGAATAGAAAACAGGCAGTGGTACACCCCAGCTTCGTTGGCGCGAAATCACCCAGTCGGGGCGAGATTCAACTGTGCCCGCGATGCGATTTTCGCCCCATGCTGGAATCCATTTCACTTCGTTGTGAATCGCACTTAGAGCCCTGCCACGCAGCTCATCGATCCGAATGAAGAACTGCTCGACGTTCCGAAAAATAATCGGCGTCTTCGAACGCCAACAATACGGGTAGGAATGATGAAAATTCTGTTGGCCGAGTAACATCCCCCGCTCTCGCAGCAAATTGATGATGTCCGTGTTGGCATCGAACACATATTTCCCAGTGAGATTTGGCAAACTGGCTTCATCGGTAAAACGTCCGTGATCGTCGACAGGCGAAAGAATTTCCAAACCGTTGGCCCTGCCTAACCAGTAATCGTCCTCGCCATGGCCGGGCGCGATGTGCACCAGGCCTGTGCCGGTATCCATGGTCACGAAATCGGCCGCGAGTATGGTTGATTTTCGGTCGAGAAATGGATGTTGCGCCTGAAGCCCGACCAGCTGTTTGCCAACACGAAAA
Source organism: Verrucomicrobiota bacterium (assembly GCA_003218915.1). Lineage (GTDB taxonomy): Bacteria > Verrucomicrobiota > Verrucomicrobiia > Chthoniobacterales > UBA10450 > Udaeobacter. The sequence continues at coordinate 285 of QHPC01000362.1, read as the reverse complement.
GTCGATTCTTCGAGGGCAACAAAACCAGTTTGGTGAATGAATTGATCGCGAAGCTTGCGAGCGACAATCACTCGCTCGTCCTCATTACTCAAAATTTCGTACTCGGCGTTCGGATCCACTGCGATCGCGAGATTTGCGGGCAATGTCCATGGCGTGGTTGTCCAGATCGCGACGCTCACCGGCTTATCAGTTGGTAAACCGGTTTTCGCGACTTGGTCGGGAGGAATCGGAAATCGCGCGTAAACGGCGGTGTCGTCGCGGTCCTGGTATTCTACTTCAGCTTCG
>QHPC01000187.1 GCA_003218915.1 Verrucomicrobiota bacterium | reverse complement strand
CGCTTTTCATCTACATCGGCTCAACCGTTGCCATCGTCATTTTGACCGCCATCTATACAACGCTTGGTGGAATCAAGGCCGTGATTTGGACCGACTTCATTCAAGCGTCGATCATGATCGGCAGCGCGCTCATTGCTCTCGGGTTACTTTATTTCGCCATACCCGGTGGTTTTCATCAAATAGTGCAACTTCACGGCGGGTTCGGCGTTTCGGATTTCTTCACCACCGGTTTGGATCCAGCCAAGCATGGATGGTCGAAATGGAAAGGTATGTTCGCAATCGAGTACACGATTTTTGCCGGCTTGATTGGCTCAACCTTTATGACCATGGCGACGCACGGCACCGATCAGGACATGGTCCAGCGCATGTTGACCGCGCCTGACATTCGCCGGAGCCGGCGCTCGCTGATTCTGTCGGGTCTGGCCGATATTCCGATCGCGTTCACATTTCTGAGTATCGGTGTGCTCCTCTGGGTTTTTTACCAAACGCATCAAGACCCGGCATTACCGAAAACTCCGAACGAGATCTTTTGTCATTACATTCTTTACGAAATGCCGGTCGGCCTGCGTGGCCTGCTCATCGCCGGTATTTTCGCAACCGCAATGGGCTCACTCAGCACAGCGATTAATGCGCTGGCCACGAGTTTTACGCGGGACTGGTACGAGCCTTACATCAATCCAGCATCGACAAGCGAACAAAGTCTTCGCGCCGTGCGCTGGGCCACGATCTGGTTCTCGGTGCTGATGATTGTAGTCGCTTCTACCACAGCCTACCTCGTCATCGTTTACCCAAAAGTGCGAATCATTCCGATTGTACTCAGCATTTACGGTTATACATACGGCTCGGTGCTGGGCGTTTTCCTTGCCGGCATGTTAACCAAATCGCGCGGCAACAATTTCGGCAACATCGCCGCGATGATGATCGGCTTCATCATCGTCGCGATTTTGAGCGGTTTGCCTAACAACATCGCCGGAATCTTCGGCGGCAAACTTTACACCCAACCGACCTGGCTACCCGTAATGGAATTTCCCTGGTGGATCTGCTTCGGCACAATCATCACTTTCTTCATCGCGATTTTGTTCCGAACCGGCCGCGAGCATCACCCGCCGGGCGTCGCTTCAGGCTAATAGTAAAGCAGTAATTGACTACCCATAGGCTGCTAATGTACTTGATCAGTAACGACAGCCTTTGTTACGCAACACTTAACCATCGAAATCTAATGCCCCACGTCGTCACCGATAAATGTAACGGATGCAAGTTCACCGACTGTGTCGAAGTGTGTCCCGTAGCGTGTTTCTACGAGATGGACAACCAAGTGGTCATTCATCCGGAAGACTGCATTGATTGTATGGCATGTGTCGACGTATGCCCCGTGCACGCCATCTATGCGGAGGCGGACCTTCCGCCGGAGTTCACGAAAGATATCGAATTCAACGCGACCCAAGCTCACCAGATAAAGGACTCCGGCACGGAGGCGATCACAGTGAAAAAGGACCCGTTGCCCGGCGCGAACGAGCGAAAAAAAGCCCTGGGTTATTGACCCCGAAAGCGCTTGCTGGTCATGCAGGACCTGCTGCTGGACATTCGTTACGCAGTTCGCGTCCTTTGGAAGTCTCCCGCGTTCACGCTTGTAGCCTTGCTCACTCTGACGCTTGGGATCGGGGCGAACGTCGTCGTCTTCGGAGTAGTGAATGCCGTTCTACTGCATCCATTGGATGTGAGCGACCCGCAGAACCTCTACCAGCTTCGCCTCAAGCCCTGGACGAGCTTTAAGGAGCTTACTACATCCTATCCTGCGTTCGAAGACTACCGGCAGCGAAACGCCACGCTCAGCGGCCTGGCCGGCTTTAACGGATATTCTGGGGGAAGACTGCGCTGGGGGAACGCGGTGAAGAGTGTCTCCGGCTATTCGGTCACCGGCAACTATTTCGATCTGCTGGGGGTGCAGCCGCAGCTAGGTCGATTGATCCAGGCGGCGGACGAGCAGGGCCCGAATTCAGCGCCGTATATGGTGCTGAGCGATAGTTTTTGGCGAACCGCATTTAACGCTGATCCCAGCGTAGTCGGGACCACCGTGCGGCTCGGCAAAGAACCTTTCACAGTCGTGGGCGTCGCACCGGCGCGGTTCCACGGCACGGAGCAATTTGTCTGGCCAGACTACTGGATACCCGTCGTGAATGACGTCAGCGCAGAGTATCTGCAGGACCGTAAGGGCAGACCTTTGACGGTGCTTGGTCGACTCAAACCAGGCGTGACGCGCGAGCAGGCTGCGGAAGACCTGAGTGCGATCGCGGCGCAGTTGGCGAAGGAGTATCCAAAGACAGACACCGGAGTCCCGCTGCGGCTGGTCCGTCCGGGACTCCACGCGGACACCGGCGACGTCATTCGCGGATTTCTTTATGGTGTGACCGGACTGGCTCTGCTCGTGCTAGTCGCGGCGTGCGCGAATCTGGCCAGCTTGTTTGCGGCGCGCGCGGCCGATCGCAACCGGGAACTGGCGCTCCGGGTGGCCCTCGGTGCGAGCCGCTGGCGATTGGTGCGGCAATTGATGACCGAGGCGATGGTCGTCTCGATGCTGGGCGGAGCCCCGGGGCTGGTGGCCGCGAGCCTGCTGCTGGGTGCGCTGAACCGGTGGCAGTCGCCGCCCTATGGCCAGGTGGCAGTCAGCGTAGATACAGGTGTTTACTTAGCGGCTTTGATTTTGACGCTCGTAAGCGGGTTGCTCTTCGGGATGATCCCGGCGCGGCAGGTGTGGCAGAGCAGTCCGCTGCAGGCGATGAAGAGCGGACCGGTGGATTCAACGCCGCGACGTCGACTGTCCTTACGGGATCTGTTGTTAGGCGCACAAATTGCCATCTGCACCCTCCTGGTCACCGCCTCATTCGTCGCGGTGCGTGGGATGGTGCGCATGCTGCACGCCCCGCTGGGTTTCCAGCCGCAGGGCGCAATGGTGGCCGAGATGGACCTGAGCGAGGAAGGCGATGTGCCGCTTGAGAAAAAAAAGAAGGCGATGCTCGAAGCGGTGCGGAGCATCCCTGGTGTGACGGCGGCGGGAACGGTGAGCAAAGTGCCCTTTACCGGCGGGCTGCGGGGTATTCCGATTTTCCCTCCCGGGACGACAGAGTTCACCCTGAATAATTCTGTGCTGGCGCCGTACGGGCTGACCATCTCGCCCGCATACTTCGAGGCTGCCGGCACCCGGCTTCTGAGTGGGCGCGATGTCTCGTGGCATGACACCACCCAGGCGACGTATGTCGCAGTCGTGAACGCAACCTTCGCGCGAAAGATGTGGGGCGACGCGCCGGCGATTGAGCAACGCTTCATTGTGTTCGGCCACTTGAGGGAAGTGGTGGGCGTCGTTGAGGACTCAAAGTATAATGAAATCGCGGAGTCGCCGCTGCCGGCTTTCTATCTGCCGTTGTCGCAAAACGAGCAGGCGCAAACGACTTTCGTCGTGCGGTCGCAGCGGGCGCAGAACGAGATAGCAGCCGCGCTGGAACGCACCCTGAGTGGCTTCGCGCCCGATGCGTCAATCACGGTGCAGAGCTGGCGCGATGCGATGGGGATTGCGCTATTCCCGGCCAGGGCGGCGACAGGGGTACTGGGCGTCATGGGCCTACTGGCAGCGATGCTGGCGCTGACGGGCATCTTCGGCATGGCGGCCTACAACGTGAGTCGCCGGATGAAGGAGCTCGGCATACGGGTGGCGTTAGGCGCGCGCGCGACTCACTTAATAAGCACGGCCGTGGGGCGCCCAATGGTACTGCTTTGCGCCGGATCGTTGGTGGGGCTGCTGTGGAGCGTTTTCGCCAGCCGGCTACTGGGGCAGATTGTGTATCAGGCGAATCCGCGAGATCCGGTAGTCGTCATCGGCGCGGTGCTAATGATGGCGCTGCTGGGGATTGCCGCGTCCGCAATTCCAGCCCTGCGAGCGCTTGCCGTCGATCCATCCAAACTCCTGCGGGAAGAGTGAAGCAGCTGAACGCGCTTCACGTTGGCGGCCACCGAGCAGCGTGCAGGTAATTTACGCGTCCCTTTTGTTGCTGGCGAGCCTGATTCCTAAATCGCGCAACTGTCTTGGATCGACTTCGGCAGGTGAGCTGCTCATCATGTCCACACTGCGATTGTTCTTGGGGAACGCTATCACGTCGCGAATACTTTGTTCGCCGGCGATCAGCATGACCAGGCGATCGAGTCCGAGTGCGATTCCGCCATGCGGCGGGGCGCCAAGATGCAGCGCACGTAGTAGGTGACCAAACTGCGTTTGCCGATTTTCCGGGCTGATACCGAGAGTCTCGAACATTTTGTCCTGCAATTCCGGCTCGTAAATTCGCATACTGCCCCCACCGATCTCGACACCATTCAGAACGACGTCGTACGCTTCGGCACGAACTTCGGGAAACTTCTTTTCGCTAAACAGCGGCATGTCCTCCGCTTTCGGCCGCGTAAATGGATGATGCATGGCGTTCCATTTGTTTTCTTCCGAGCTCCATTCAAACAGCGGAAAATCTGTGACCCAGAGGAAATCCCAGATTTCGGCAACAGGCGTAAACTTTTGCATTTCTGCAATGCGCAACCGCAATCGCCCGAGAACTTCACAAGCGATTTCCCATTTGTCCGCGCCAAAAAAGACGCAGTCGCCTTCCTCGATTTTCAGTTTCGATTGCAGCGCTTCCTTTTCAGTCTCGGAGAAAAATTTCACAATGGGCGATTTCCATTCGCCGTTCTCAATCTTGATAAAAGCGAGCCCTTTTGCGCCGTACAACTTCGCAATCTCAGTTAATTCGTCAGCCTGTCCGATGGTGATGCCGGCAAACCTTTTTGCATTAATCGCTTTTACCACACCGCCAGATTCGAGCGCGCTGCGAAAAACCTTGAAACCACTCTCGCGAAAAATTTCTCCAAGATCGACAAGCTCCATCTCAAAACGGCGGTCGGGTTTATCGCTCCCATAGCGATCGACGGCTTCACGATAGGTAACTCGGTCAAACGGGATCTTGATCTCGATGTTGCGTGTCGCCCTGAAGATTGCGGCGAGCATTCCTTCGGTAACCGCGAAAATGTTGTCTGGGGTGACGAACGAGGCCTCGATGTCAATCTGGGTAAACTCCGGTTGCCGGTCAGCCCGCAAATCTTCGTCGCGAAAACATTTCGCGATCTGAAAATATCTTTCCACTCCGGCAACCATCAGTAGTTGCTTGTATTGCTGCGGCGCCTGGGGCAGCGCATAAAATTTCCCGGGCGTGATTCGACTCGGCACCAAAAAATCTCGCGCCCCCTCCGGAGTGCTCTTGGAAAGAATCGGAGTTTCAACCTCGACGAAACCCTGGCTGTCGAGATAATCGCGCGTCGCCTTCGCCACGGCGTGCCGCAACCGCAGATTGCGCGCGAACCGGGGGCGGCGCAGGTCATAGTATCGATGGGTCATCCGCAAATCTTCGTTGTGCGGCTCGGCGTCGATGGGGAACGGCAGATCGTCCGCCCGATTCAGAATCTTCAGTTCGCTCGGAATAATTTCGATATCGCCGGTGCCGAGGTTTGGATTTTCTGTGCCTGGCAACCGCGCAGCGACCTTACCCGAGACCTGAATCACGTCTTCGCTACGCAGGGTATGCGCCTGTTTCGCAAGCTGCGCATTTTCCTCCGGCCGAAACACGATTTGCGTCAGACCTTCGCGATCGCGGAGATCAATGAAAATTACCCCGCCATGATCGCGTGTGACATTGACCCACCCGGCGAGCGCGACCTGTTTACCGATGTCGCTCTTGCGAAGTGAATTGCAGTCGTGTGTGCGATACATGTTTCTTGTCATTCCGAGCTAAATCGAGCAATCCCGTCACGAAACCTTGGATGCAACGGGATCCTTCGACTCCGCTTCACTGCGCTCAGGATGACAAGCTGGATTACGCTTGCAAGTGCGCAAGTAACTCCCCGTGGTGAACTAAAGATTCTTCGCGCGTAGCCAGGTTCTTTAGTTTCACCTGAGGCCACTCGTCCCCGAACAAAACCGCAACGCGCGCGCCAAGTTGCTCGGCGGTTTGAAATTGTTTGCCGACCTTTTCGCCGGTGAGCGGATAATCCACGCGATAGCCGCGGTCGCGAAATTGTTGAACTTGCGCGAGAGCGTCTGGGCGGCGCTGTTCCTTTGCGATAACCACATAGATGTCGATCTTCCGGCCCTGCGCGCTTGCAGTCTCCAGTTTCTCACGCGCATGAGCCGTTTCATTCATAAGCTCACCGAGCACAACGTCTCCCATAGCGAAACCGAGGGCCGGCATTGAGACCGCACTGTCGCTTAGTTGCGCAATTAGGTTGTCGTAACGGCCACCACCCGCGATGGCGCGGAATTTTCCGCCGCGGTCGAACACCTCAAATACAATGCCGGTGTAATACGCCAATCCGCGCACAATGCCGACATCGATCACCACGCAATCGGCAAGCCCTCGCTCGCGGAGGCCATCAACAAGCTGGTCGAGTTTCCGGCTCTTCCCGCCGGTTTTTAGAATTGAAAAGATTGGATCGGCGAGTTTGCCAAGTTTCTCCGCTGTTTTCTCACGCGGTTCACGCCCGGATTTATCGATTGCCTGCAACAATCCGTCCCACCGATCAGGCGAAATATTCCTTTCGCGCAGAAAATCAGTCCAGAAATCGCGGTCGCTGATCCGGACGACAAAATCTTTTCCCGTGAACCCAAACGCCCGCAGGATATCGATGCAGAGCGCCACCAACTCGATGTCAGCGGCAAGGTTCGCTTCCCCGATGATGTCGCAGTTGAGTTGAAAATGTTCGCGCAATCTTCCGCGTTGTTGTTTTTCGTATCGAAAACGAGGGAGTGAGCTCGGGGCGCATTGCGACTTCGCGTTCGCCTTTATCAGTGAAGTTGAAAAGTTGATCGACGATTTCTGCGCCGCTCTTTTTTTTGTACAGCTCGGTTGATTCGAGAACGGGGCCGTCCCATTCAATAAAACCGTAGCGCCGCGCGACTTCACGCCAGCATGCAAAGATGTAATTGCGCATCGCGCAGTCGTCGGGAAGAAAATCGCGAAAACCAGGTAAAGCCTGCATAAAACGTTACGTTATCCTAGCCTGTTGCAACAAAAGGGCTTACGCCCACGAATGCGACCACGCGAGGCGGAATTTACGATATCAGGGCGTAACTCAAGATGCTCCGCGACTAAGCGAACGGAGACATAGGCAATGGAGAACATCCATTCAATCAAAGCAGAGGGACAAATATGAAACAAACGAGATTAATGAAATTATTGACGGCTGGAGTGGCCTTCGCGGCGGCGCTGGGGATAGCGCTGGCGCAAGAAACCACGACTACTACGACCACGACTGACCCAGTAACAGGGACAACTACCACTCAGGCGACAACGACCAACACGGCCGGTACAATCGTTACATACACTCCGGATTCGGATTACTTTATGTTCCGGACTGCGCCGGATGTGGCACCAGCGCGCTATTACTACACGAGAGACACGACCATCGTTGATCCGGAAGGTCGCGTCGTAAGCTGGTCGGCCATTCGACCAGATATGCCGGCGACCATCTATTACACGAGAGTCGGCGACAGGGTGCTCGTGCGCAAAGTCGTGTTGAGCCGGCCAGCCAGGGTCTACAAGCACGAGGAAACAACTACTACGACAACGACAAGGCCTTAAGGGAAAAGTCGTTTCCGCTAAAAATCAGAAGCGCCCGCGAGAAGTTTCGCGGGCGCTTTGCTGTACGCACGTTGTAACGCTGGGGTAGGCGATAGCAATTTCCCGATGCCGGCTTCTCGCGTAGATTCACAGCCGGATGACCGTGTTAACAAAAGAGAAGCCGGATTTGCAGAAAAAGGTGCATGAAGTGCCGCACAAGCCCGGTGTGTACTTAATGCGCGACCGGTTTAACCGTGTCATTTACGTAGGCAAGGCGCGTGACCTGCGCAAACGAGTGGGTTCATATTTCCTGCCATCCAAGCTGGCGCAGGCCGATTTGAAAACCCGCGCCATGCTCGACGCGACATGGGATTTCGAGACACATACAGTTCGCAGCGAAGCGGAATCCGTTTTGCTCGAAGGCAAACTGATCAAGGAATACCGGCCGCGCTATAACGTTTCCTTTCGCGATGATAAACGGTTCCTTCTGGTGAGGGTCGATCTTTCGGAGGAGTGGCCGCGTTTTCGGCTCGCCCGGTTCAAAAAGGACGATGGTGGCCGCTGCTTCGGTCCGTACGCGCATGCCGGAGCGCTTCGGCAGACATTGAATTTCATGCGGAAAAAATTCGGGGTGCTCACATTTGGACGAGGCTCGCCTACGGAGCGCGAATTGAAATCAGCGACCTATCAGGTGCCGGTGCGCTTGAGCGAAATTAACGCGGACCAGTACCGCGAGCGTGTCCTGCAAGCCTGTGAATTTTTGGAGGGAAAATCGAGAGAAATGATCGCGACGTTGGAAGAGGAAATGCGCAAAGCGGCGAAGAAAATGGACTTCGAGAAAGCAGCGGAACTACGCAATATGATTGACGATTTGCGCAGCACGACGAGGCCAATGCGTCGATTTACCCGCGGCAGTCTGCCGAGCACAATCGATCCAATGGCGGACGTGCGCGCCTTGGCTGATGCGCTACAGCTGCCAGAGGTGCCGCGCGTGATGGAATGTTTCGATATCTCAAATATTTCCACAACGCACGTTGTTGCTTCGATGGTTTGTTTTCGGGACGGCGTGCCGGACAAAGACAATTACCGCCGTTATCGGGTGCGAACGGTCGACGGCCAGGACGATTTCGCCAGCATGGCCGAGGTCGTCCGGCGCAGGTATTCGCGTGTTCTGCTGGAGGCACGCGATGCAAACTCCGATTTAGCGGAGTTTTCGCAGGAGAATGCCGCGGACGCGCTGACGCGAATTTCCCGTCATCCCGAGCGAAGTCGAGGGACCCAGCTGCAAGACGCGCAGGTAACTTCGTGGGATTCCCCGACCCCGAAAACTTTCGGGGCTCGGACTGACGAAGGTTTCGTTGCCGTCCGGTTGCCAGATCTGATCATCGTCGACGGCGGAAAGGGCCAACTCTCCGCCGCGTGCCGTGAATTGCAGCGATTAGGCTTGCACGATCTTCCCATTATCGGCCTGGCCAAGGAACGGGAAGAGATTTACCGGCCCGGCCGGGCCCTGCCGCTGCAGCTCCCGATGGACTCCGGCGCCTTGCGTTTGCTTCAACGCATTCGCGACGAGGCGCACCGCTTCGCCAACGCATATCACCAATTGCTCATGAAAAAACGGGTTGGCGAAAGCATTCTTGACGATTGCCCCGGGGTAAGTCAGAACCGCAAAAATTTATTGCTGCGAAGGTTTGGGTCGGTGAATCGCCTGCGTAGAGCGACGGTGGACGAAATTGCCTCCACGGAAGGAATCGGCCGAAAGTTGGCCGAAGAAGTGCATCAATTCCTGCAAAAGCATTGATTTATCGGTAGATTTGAAACTCGCTCGCTTCCCAGCTCGCTCGCCGCTACCGTCGCGGCTTTACCTTCTATGTCGCTGATCCCATCAGCTCCATTTGCAGATTCGCTTTTTCGAATGAGATCAATTTGGGGAACTTTGGGCTGTTTGTGGATCGCCTTCTCGATCCAGGCAATGCCGACCTCATTATTTGCCCAGGCGCTGGCGCCATCTGCTGTGCCCAGCACAAGCACACCTCCACAAGCTGACGAGGAAACAATTGTGCCCACATTCGAGACGCAAAAACTCGCGCGCACTTACATCCTCGATGTTCCAGCGCCGCGCGGCCAGATTACAGACCGCAACGGCGAACCGCTCGCGCAAAATCGGCTTAGCTACAATCTGGCCATCAATTTCCCAACGCCGCTTGATTTTTCCGATGCGCAGGCGCTCAGCTTTGCCAGGGAAAAGATCGACAGAACGGCCAGGCTCATTGGTCGCAAACTCAAGATTTCCGACGAAGCGATTCTTCGCCACTACCATAACAGGGGAATCATGCCGATGGAGATCGCGCAGAATCTTAGCCAGTTGGAGTACGAACAGATCAAAAATGATCCGCCGCCCGGGGTGATTGTGCGCCCGATCTACGTGCGCGTTTATCCGAACGGAAAAGTGGCCGGTCAAATCATCGGTTACACCGGCAAGACCGGGCGCAATCCCGACGGCATTGTTGATAATCACGAGACACTCTGGCCTGAAACCGAAGGACGCGAAGGACTCGAGCAAACGTTTAACGAAATGCTCACCGGCAAGCATGGCGAATACAAACTCACCTTTGATAAAGATGGTCGGAAGACATCCGAGAAACTAATTACTCCGCCGGACCCCGGATACA
>QHPC01000032.1 GCA_003218915.1 Verrucomicrobiota bacterium | reverse complement strand
TCAATGAACTTCCTGGTCCATTTGTTTCTAGCGCTCGGGGAAGGCGACCGCGTCTCTCCATGGGTGGCGGCATGGACCCCGAACCTTCTTTTTGCCGCGATCGGCCTCTATTTGCTCTATCTGCGAGCGTCCAACCGCGAACCGCCCAGTCTTCATCTTTTCGCCCAGCGCCGTATGGTATCACGATGAATCCGCTTCCAAACGAATGGGCCATCACACATCGGGCAGACGTCTGCGCCATGACGCATCGGCCGTTCGTTCCCGGAGAATATTTTTATACCCTGCTCTACCACGGCGCGGACGGCTATCGCCGCGAGGATTTGAGCGAAGAGGCGTGGCAACATCGAAATGAAAACATTCAACCATTTTCATTTTGGAAATCGCGCTATGAGCCATTGCCGCCGAAGCCGCAGGAGGCTCTGCCAAAGGAAAACGCGGAACAACTCTTTCGCCGGTTAGTTGCATCCGAAAATCCGCCTGCGAATGCTTGCTACGTTTTGGCCGCGATGCTTGAGCGCAAACGCGTCCTGAAACAAGTGAAGGCCGAAGAGAGTACTAATGGGCGTGTTTTGATTTACGAACACGGCGCGACTGGCGATGTATTCATCGTGCCCGATCCGCAATTGCGGCTCGACGAGCTGGAAAACGTGCAAAACGAAGTGGCGGACCTGCTCCAGACCGCGGCACATGGTTGAAAGATCGACATGCTTCTTCCCTGGTTTTTCGAACAATTTCCGCTTTACCTCGCGCCGATGGCCGGGGTGTCGGATAAAATTTTCCGCCAGCTCTGCAAAGAATATGGCGCTGACGTTCTGACGACCGAATTCGTTTCTGCCGAAGGAATTTTCCGCCGCAATGCGCGGACGCGTGAGTACCTGGATTTTGATGAGATCGAGCGGCCAATCGGTGTACAACTCTTCGGCGCCGACGCCAAGCACATGGCGGAAGCGGCGCGCCAGGTCGTTGATTGGGTGCGTCCAGATTTCATTGATCTGAACTTCGGTTGTCCTGTCAACAAAGTAGTGTCCAGAAATGGCGGCTCCGCATTGTTGAAAGATTGTTCGACTTTGGCCAGCGTGGCGACCGCAGTAGTTCGGGCGATCGCGCCAGTGCCAGTGACGGCCAAGATCCGCATTGGCTGGGATGCCAATTCGATCAACGCCACGCGCGTAGCACGCCTGCTCGTTGATGCAGGAATCGCGGCGATAACTGTGCACGGTCGCACACGCGCGCAAGGTTATGCTGGCGCCGCGGATTGGGATATCATCGGCGAAGTTGCCGCTGCTGTTCCGATTCCGGTTATCGGGAACGGCGACCTATCCAGTGCCGCCGACGTCGCGAAACGACGGCGTGAAAACGGAGTCGCGGGCACAATGATCGGTCGCGCCGCCATGCGCGCCCCATGGATCTTCAATCAGATCAAAGAATATCTCGCCAGCGGACAGATGGTGGATGCACCCAGCCTATCGGAAAAATGGAACCTGGTTCTGCGCCACTGCCAGCTCGCGGTTCGCGAATGGGGCGCGGAGGAACCCGCAATTCGAGCGATGCGCGCGCGCCTGATGGCTTATTCGTGGACGATGCCCAATGGGAAACGGTTGCGTGAACATTTTGCACATGTGTCGACGCTCGCCGAAGTTAAGGCGATCGCGGCAGAAGATATTTTGAATCAAGAAAGTACGAATATGGAGCAGGAAAAAGTTAAAAATGCGATCCCTGTGTTGCTGCTTTCCTAATGCTTTTCGATGACGACTGAATCCACCGCTATCAATTATAAGATCGGCAACGAGCGCTTGATCAGCGTTACGGAGGACGCCGCCCGCAAATTGGAGTCGCTACTTCAGGAAAAGGGCAAACCCGATGGAGCGTTGCGCCTGGCAGTGATCGGCGGTGGATGCTCCGGCTTGCAATACGTCATGGATTTGGTGGATGGCCCGAAGGAGCGGGATATTCTCGTGCCGATTTCCAATGTGCGGTTGGTTGTCGATCCGAAAAGCGCGCTTTTTGTCAGCGGCTCGGTGCTCGATTACAGCGAGGACCTGCAAAAAGGCGGTTTTAAAGTCACCAATCCTAATGCCGTTGCCCATTGCTCCTGCGGCGAAAGTTTTGCGGTTTAGTTCAAAAAAAGGGGTGCACGTAGTGGCGGTGCCGATGGAGCCTTCGCCTCGATCAAATACAAAGTCGCACGTCGTTCTTGATGTGCTTGGACCCACCGTCGAATTTATGGTCCTGCCATCGGAGAGCGAGGATCGTTATTGCGTATTGAAGGGAACTATCCCGCAGGGTGTCTCTGTCCCCCTTCATAGTCATCCCGACGACGAGAGTTTTTTTCTATTCTCCGGCACCGTTCAGGCTTTGGTACAGCGGCAGGATGGTTTTGAATCGATAGCTATGCATGCGGGAGATTTCCGCCACGTGCCTCAAGGGGTCACGCACGCTTGGAAAAACCAATCGAATGAACCCGCAATCGCAATCATAGTAACAACTTCAAGACTGGGCAGGTTCTTTCAGGAAGTCGGAAGACCAGCTGCTGCCGGCGCGTTTCGACCGCCTCCATCGCACGCGGAAATTCAGCGTTTCGCCGAAGTCGCGGCTCGTTATCACCATCGGCTCGCGAGCCCGGAAGAAAACGCTGCAGTCGGCATCAGGCTATCGTAGCAATTAAGTCGGGACTCCTGCGGAGAATTGGACCGACTACACCTTCATGACGTCCGCTTCCTTGTGCTTGAGATGATCATCGACCGATTTGACGAAACGATCGGTGAGTTTTTGCACTTCTTCCTCCACATCGCGAAAACCGTCTTCGGTTAATTCACCAGCGGTCCTGAGTTTTTTGGCTTCATCGAGTGCCGTGCGGCGGTTGGTGCGCACGCGCACGCGCGCTTCCTCGGCCATTTTGCTGAGCGAACGGACCAGTTCCTTGCGTCGCTCTTCTGACAGTTCTGGGATCGGCAGCCGAATAATCTTTCCGTCAACGGCAGGCATGATGCCGATCTTCGATTCCTTGAGCGCCCGCTCGATGTCCTGCACCGTGCCAGCGTCGAAAGGCTGAACAACCAGCAAACGCGACTCGGGCGTCGTGATCAACGCAAGCTGCTTGAGTTTCATGGTCGATCCGTAAGCGTGAACATCGACGTTTTCTACGAGACCGGGCGAAGCCTTGCCGGTGCGCACCGCAGCAAATTCATGGACCATGTAATCGACGCTTTTGTCCATCGACATCTCGGCCTACAGAAGAATGTGATCTCTGCTCATGTCGCTAAAGTGTTACGTCGATGGAAGCTCATCGCAAACCAGTGTCCCGACTTTTCGCCCAAGCACTGCATCGCGAATGTTAGTGGGATTATTCATATCAAAGACGACAATGGGTATTTTGTTGTCCATGCAGAGACTAAATGCGGTCGAGTCCATTATTTGTAAACGTTTCGCGAGCGCTTCCGAGAAAGTGAGCCGGTCGTAGCGGCGCGCGTTTGGGTGAGTTTTCGGATCGGAATCATAAACTCCATCGACCTTGGTGGCCTTTAGAATAACGTCGGCCCGAATCTCGCTTGCTCGCAACGCTGCTGTCGTGTCTGTGGAAAAGTATGGATTACCGGTGCCGGCAGCAAAAATGACAATACGACCGAGCTCAAGATGCCGAATGGCGCGTCCCAGGATGAACGGCTCTGCCACATTTCTCATGTCGATGGCCGACTGGACCCGAGTTTCGATACCCATTTGATCAAGTGTGCTGCGTAACGCCAGTGCGTTAATCACGGTAGCAAGCATACCCATGTAGTCTGCGGTAGTTCGATCCATGCCGCGATGCGACGCTGCCAAACCGCGCCAGATGTTTCCGCCTCCAATGACGATTGATACCTGTACCCCGAGATCTCGGACTTCTTTTATCCGTTCAGCAATCTCGCGGACGACCGTTGGCGAAATGTTGTCGCGCCCCCCGCGTTCCTGCACAGCTTCACCGCTCAGTTTGAGAACGATGCGCCTATACGCTGGCTTCTCGGTTTGCATGACTTCACCTAAGATAAACAAGGCACGACGCGCTTTGGAAGGCAAAACGACAAGCTTGTCGACCTGCGATCTGCGAAGCACAGGCTCAGCCGGCCACGCGCGCGATCAAAGTATGTCCACGTAGAAAATTCGGCGCGCTCATACGTCGCTTTCCTTCAAGTTGCACTTCACCCAAAGAAAGCGCGCCTTTGCCTGCGGCAACAATCAACTCATTCTGCTTTCTCAAGATTTCGCCAGGTTTGCCTCGAAGATCGACAACCGCTGCCGAGAATATTTTTAAATTGTGCGTGCCGTTAATTGAAATGGTGGTAAACGCGCCTGGCCAAGGATCAAATGCTCGGATTCTTCTCTCGATAACTTCGGCGGATTCCGACCAATCGATGCGTCCGTCTTCACGTTTCAGCTTCGGGGCGTAAGTCGCAGACGCGTTATCCTGCGGAGTGCGTCGTGCTATTCCTTTTGCAAGCATCTCCAAAGATTGGAGCAACGCCTCGGGGGCGATCTGCGCCAATCGCTCATGTAACGAACCGCCGGTGTCACCTGGCAGAATGTCGATCGTGCGTTGCAAGAGGATGTCGCCTGTATCGAGTCCTTCATCCATGCACATCACGGTGATGCCGGTCTCGCGATCACCGGCGGCGATCGCTGCCTGGATCGGCGTGGCGCCGCGCCACCGCGGCAGGAGCGAGGCGTGCAGATTCAAGCAGGCGGTCTTCGGGATTTCGAGAACGCCACGTGGTAGGATTTGCCCGTAAGCCATCACGACGAGCACATCCGGTTTTAACGCTCGAATCTCGTCAATTGCTTGTTGGTCTTTGATCCGAGCCGGTTGCAAAACCGGTATCTTTGTTCCGGGGAGTGCCTCCTTAATCGGCGGTGACTCGATCGATTGAGAGCGCCCGACTGGTTTGTCGGGTTGGGTCACAACGCCGACGACTTCGTGCTCCGATTTCAGTAAAGCATGCAGCGTCGGCACGCCGATATCGCCCGTGCCGATGAAAACAATGCGCATGCCGAACTACGGCGTGAGTTGATGCACTGCTGTGGAGCGACGCCGACGCCGTCCCGCCATCGCTTGCGCCATCAATTTTTCGCCGCCGGTAATCTCGCGCCGGCCCACGGACGATCCACAACCAGTGCAGAGATAATCGAAAATCTCCTTGTCGGGTAAAACTAAAAGCAACCGCTCCCGCACGGGCATCGCGGCTTTGCACTTTTCACAGTACAGGCTGGATGCTGTGAAATTTTCAAACTGCTGCTGGCTCATACACGCCGTTCACGCTCTTTAGAATATCGAGCAGAACTTTGGCGGGCGGCTGAGTCGCGTCAACCACGGTCACCAGCTCTTTCGAATAATAAGAAAGTACCGGCTTCGATTCCTTTTCGTAAATGTCCAGTCGCCGCTGGATAACCTGCTCGTTTGCATCGTCGAGGCGGTTGTCTTTGAGGGCCCGCTTTTTGAGCCGATAAAAAAGTGTCTCGCGACTTGGACAAGCGAGATGGAACACTTTTTTTACGTCAATCATTTCCTCCATTATCCTGGCCTGCCCAACGTTTCGCGGAATACCGTCCAACACCAGCGTATCGATGTCCGGCTTAAATTTGTGCGCTTCCACAGCCGCATCAATCGCCTCTCGCCAAAGCTCCACCGTGATATCGTCCGGAACCAACTGACCTTTGCTTGAATATTCAAGGAAGGCTTTCCCAACTTTCGTGCGCGTGTCGATGGAGCGGAATACATCGCCGCACGCGCAATGATAATAGCGCGGTATCGTCCCGAGCGTTTTGCCCTGAGTCCCTTTGCCACTGCCCGGCGCGCCAAAAAGGATAAAAGTGCTGTATCTCATGAGCGAAATGCGCTTATACCGCAGCCCGCTGTGCGGAGGAAAGGAGAATCGACCGGCCTAGCTATCGGTCACCAATGGGTCGATATTTACGCGTCGTCCAGCACGGTCGAAGCGCACGCTTCCATCGACCAGTGCAAAAATCGTGTAGTCCCGGCCGAGCCCAACGTTTCTTCCCGGCAGAAATTTTGTCCCCCGCTGACGGACGATAATGTTTCCGGCGACGACTCTTTCGCTGCCGAATTTTTTGACACCCAGCCGTTTGCTGACGCTGTCCCGGCCATTCTTAACGCTGCCTTGTCCTTTTTTGTGAGCCATATTTCAGTTCGACGTTGGGCGTTTACTCGTCGCTCTTTTTTGCTCCGGTCTTTTTCGCTCCTACACTGATGCTCTTGATCTTTACCCGCGTCAATTTGCGGCGATGCCCAACCGTCCGGTGATAGCCCTTGCGCCGCTTGTACTTGAACGCGATGACTTTTTTGTCCTTGCGTTGTTCCAGAACTTCAGCCGTGACTTTCGCCCCGGATATAAGCGGGTTCCCGTGCGTCACGTCTTTTCCATCGGCAAACATCAACACCTCGCCGAAGGTCGCGGTCTTGCCTGGATCGACATCCAAAAGATCGACATCGATCGTGTCGCCTTCCGCGACGCGAAACTGCCTGCCGCCAGTCTTGATAATTGCGTAAGCCATGAGCCGGAGAAAAAGCCGTCCAAGCTTCCACAGATGCGTCGGTTTGACAAGCGGAAAGCTTGACCGGTGCCCGACCCCGGGGCAGCTACGCTGCTGCTGCTTTGGTCGCGCCAATAAGTTCTGTATATAGAGCTTCGTAGCGCCGCGCGGATGCGTCCCAGGAAAAATTGCGTGCCATCGCCCTCTTCATCAACTTGGTCCAGCGATTTCGGTCGCCGAAGATTTGCCGTGCTCGCTTAATCGCGTCCCAGAAAGCTTCACTTGAATATTCGTAGCAGAGGAAGCCGTAACCGCTGTCTGAGGCCGGATCGTAGTCCTCGATGATCTCGTGAATTCCGCCTGTCGCGCGTGCGACTGGGAGAGCACCGTACTTAATCTTTTTGATATGCAAATCTAGTCGGGAATTTTCTGGCTGCGACCGCGAGTGCTGTTTCGTAGGCAGGATCGCCTTGTCCGAGAATGATCAGGCGCACGTCATCCCACAAAAGTCGATCGAGGAGCGGCACCAGAATCTCGAAACCTTTTTCCTGAACGACACGAGTTACCATGCCGAAGACCGGGCCCCGCGGCCCGGATGCAAGTTTCATCTCCTTTAGCAATGCATCACGGCAAACCTGTTTTCCACGAAGCCGTTTTTCATCATAGCGTGCCGGTAACAAGCGATCCGACGCTGGATTCCAAAGCTTGTAATCTGCGCCATCTAAAATGGCGCTTAGGCGATGCGCATTTTCGCTCAATACCCCATCAAGCCCGTGACCGCCGGATGGCGTCAGAATTTCGCGCCGGTAATGTTCGCTTACGGTTGTGATCTTATCGGCGTACAGAATTCCGCCCTTGAGGAAATTCAGTCGTCCGAAGAATTCGACTCCATGCAGGGTAAAAAATCGCTCCGGCAAATTGGTAAGCCCGAAATCGAGTCCCCAAAAACTGCCTTGATCGGCGACATGATGAATGGTCAACACAGTTTTGAACGGCAGACCTTGCGCATATACGAACACCGGCACGAGCGCCGCCGGCCAATCGTGCACGTGCAGAATTTGTAATTGCGGCGTTAGTCGGCGAGATAACTCCAGCGCCGCCTTGCAAAAAAAGCTAAATCGCGCCGCGTTATCCTCGTAGGGTTTGCCCCGTTCGCCGTAAATTCCGTCGCGATCAAAAAATTCATCGCAACAAACCAGAAACAACTGCACGCCGCTGGCACTTCGCCCCTCGAGGTATCGGGCAGGATAAACTTTGTCGCCCACCTGCACATCGACAGCGATCCCGGTCTTCTTTGTCTTGAATGCGCGGTTCTCTCGAATCTCACGGTAGAATGGAAGAACCACACAGACGTCGTGGCCTCGGGCACGCAGCGCAGCCGGCAGCGCGTCCATGACATCGATCAGGGCCGCTGTTCGCTGCAGTGGCGGCCCTTCGGCGCTAATCATCAGAATTCTCATTCGATATTAATGTTTATCCTCTAACGAGTATTCGCGTTTCACCCACTCGAGTGCTTCCTCCCGAGTGCGCAACGTTCCCTCGAGCTGACGCGTCTCGACCGCTTCAAGAATCTCGCCAAACTTCGGGCCCGGTTTGAACCCGAAAGCGATCAGATCGTCCCCGCGTACCAGTGGCGGGGGAATAATTGGTTCATTAGCAAACTCTTCGCGTTTGCGAAGAAGAAATTCGTAGTTGTCGAGCATGCGATGGCTGCCCTGGCAATCAACCCGGTGCAGCTCGAGCTCATCCTCAAAGGTTGGCCGCGCCATGAAGCGCTTCAATTTCGCCACCCGCATCTTCGGAACGTCTTTGAAAACCATATGCTGCCGCACCATCTCAACCGTGGTCTCGATTTCAGCGCCAGAAAATCGCAAACGCCGCATGATTTCTTCGGTCATCTCAGCGCCGAGACGATCATGCCCGCTGAAACGGATTCGCCCCGTTTCATCCACGGTTGCCGTACGCGGCTTGGCGACGTCATGAAACAAAACCGCGAAAAGGAGCGGCACAGAAACTTTCTCCGGCAAAAAATCCAGCATTAATCGTGTGTGCTTGAAGACGTCACCTTCAGGATGAAATTGCTCGGGTTGTTCGCACCCTTTCATTGCCTCAATCTCAGGCAGAATGGCGCGCATCAGTCCGCTTGCCTCGAGCAAGTCCCACCCGCGCCCTCTGTTCGGTGACAGAAAGATCCGCACCAACTCATCGCGGATTCGTTCCGCACTGATCTCGTTGATCGAAACTGCGCTGGCGACCAGTGCGTCCCATGTCTTTGCATCGATCTGGTAATCGAGCACGGTCGCGAACCGCACTGCGCGCAGCATTCGCAACCGATCCTCCGCGAAGCGCTGCGCGGGGTCGCCGATAGCGCGCACCAATTTCGCGGCGATATCTGCGCGGCCACCAACGAAATCAATCACTTCTTCTGCAACCGGGTCGTAAAATATTCCATTGATCGTGAAATCCCGGCGCTGGGCATCCTCTTTGGGCGATGAAAAATGAACTGCGGTTGGGTGCCGTCCGTCGATGTACGCCTCGTCGGAACGAAAAGTTGCCACCTCGAACTGGAAATCATTGTCGAGTACGATGATCACGCCAAAATGCGCCCCGACCGCATAGGTTCGTGGGAAAAGCCCCTGCACTACTTCCGGTCGCGCGTCGGTGGCGATGTCGTAGTCCTTTGGCGCCAGACGGCAGACCATGTCGCGCACACAACCACCAGCGAAGTACGCTATGTGGCGATGCTCGCGCAAGCGTGCAGCGACCTTGCGCGCCGCTTCTTCCATCGGCGACCGATTGCTCTCCTTCATCGCCGCTATTCTAGACGGCGTTCGCGCCGCCGCACCCATTAACGACGTTTTATCGTTTTTGTTTTTGCCTGCAAATTTTTCTGTTTTTCACAAACTTCGCTTCAAAAAATCCGGAGAATAACATCAGAGGGTCCCTCTCGTTTCTCGGGAAGAATGAAAGATCACCTATGTCTTCCCGCATCTTTGAACCAGGCTTGAAAGTGAGCCTCGCTGTAGGGTATCCTGCTTAGTCAATTGAAGACCACGCCTGGCACACTCCACCAAGGCGGAGCGAGCTTTGCCACCACGCATTGGAGCGTCGTGGCGCAGTCGGCTCTCACAGACATGCCGGAGGCGGCAAGCGCTCTTGCACGGTTATGCGAACTGTATTGGCCGCCAATCTACAGCTTTGTTCGTCGGCGCGGTTACGCTCCTTCTGATGCGCAGGACCTGACGCAATCATTTTTCGCATTCTTTTTGCGAACCAAAGCCTACGCGCGATCTGATCCGCTTCACGGTAAGTTCCGATCTTTTCTGCTCGCGTCGGTAAAAAACTTTTTGTCCGACAATTGGGACCGCGACCAAGCCATCAAACGCGGTGGTGATTATCAATTCGTTTCGCTCGATCAAGAAACAGCAGAAGCGTTTTACGATGCCGCAAGTGCGCCCGATTCAACAGCGGAACGTCTATTCGAATTGCGGTGGGCGAAAACGGTCACGGCCGGCGCTCTGAATTCTCTGTGTAAGGAATTGCAGGCCGAGGGCAAACTCAAGCTTTTCGAACAACTGAAGGCCTTTCTTGCCGGAGGCAGCGTTTTGCCCTCGTATGATGACGCATCGGCGCGCACAGGTCTCCCGAGAGCAACCGTAAAGACGCATGTCCATCGGCTGCGGCAACGTTATCGCGAAATTGTGCGCCGCGACATCGCGCGTACGGTGTCGGCGCCGCACGAGATCGACGAAGAACTTCGTTATCTTTGCAGTGTTTTGGCGAACGCTGCATGAACGAGGGCCAGACTGTCGAATCGAACCCTGTGCAGTCAGTCTGCGCGCAATGCGGTTTGCAGCTCAGCTCCTCTGGAGACAGGGAAACAGTTTGCGTCAATTGTCTGCTGCACACTGCGCTAGGCGATGAAAAGCTTGAGCAGCCCACAAGGCCGTATCGGTTCGACCAGTACGAGCTGATCACCGCTGACGACGGTACGCCAGTTGAACTCGGCCGCGGCGCGATGGGGGTGACCTACAAAGCATTGGATACGAATCTGCATTGCGAAGTTGCCCTCAAAGTCATTCATCCGCGCTACCTCGCGGACGAATCAAGTCGTGCACGTTTTCTATCCGAGGCGCGCGCCGCTGCACAGCTTCGTCATCGCAATATCGCATCGGTGTTCCATCTCGGGAGTGAGCGGGGCGAATACTTTTACGCGATGGAACTGATCGAGGGCGAGACCCTCGAAGAGCAGGTGCGCCGCAAAGGACCGATCGACTGCGTGACCGCGCTCGATATCACGGTGCAAATCACCCGTGCGCTCATCGCCGCAGGCGATCGCAAATTCGTTCATCGCGACCTCAAGCCGTCTAATGTCATGCTTTGCAGCGAAGCTGACGGCGCAATCGTGGCGAAGTTAATCGACTTCGGTCTGGTGCGAACGGTCTGTGATCGATCGGCCAGCGGGGTTTCGGTTCGGACTGGGTTCATTGGCACGCCACATTTCGCGAGTCCGGAACAGTTCGCGGGCCAAACAACTGATGCCCGGTCCGACATCTACTCGTTAGGTGTGACGCTGTGGTTCATGTTGACCGCCAGACTGCCGTTCGATGGCACGCGCGAAGAAATTCAACGTCAACAACTCAGCGGAGTATTGCCGGTCCATCAACTGAAACGAATTCCGCAGGCAGTTATCGATCTCATCAAGAGCATACTGAATGTGGATTCAGCAAAGCGGCCCCAATCCCCGGCGACGCTGAAGGAGCAACTTCACAAATGTATCGCGGTCGCCGATACCGCGAAACAAAAGCACCGCCGCCGATTCGCCTACAGCGCGTTGGCGGCTGCTGTGATTATCACCAGCATCCTGGCAGCTTCTTACTTTCTTCAACGCAAGTTCATCTCCAGCGCCACGAGCGAAGTCGTACCGGAAAAAAGTATTGCCGTATTACCATTTCAAAATATGAGCGGCGATCCAGATAACGCCTATTTTGCCAATGGCATTCAAGACGAAATTCTTACCCGGCTGTCAAAGATCTCCGACCTAAAAGTGATCGCGCGCACTTCGGTCCAGCATTACCAAAGCAAGCCGGAAAATTTGCCTGCCATCGGAAAACAATTAGGTGTGGCATACTTTCTCGAAGGGAGTGTGCAGAAGAGGGCCGACGCCGTGCGGGTGAACGTGCAGCTCATCAAAGCAGCCAATGATTCCCATCTTTGGGCGGATACCTTTGATCGTAAGCTAACCGACATCTTTGCGGTCGAGACTGAGATTGCGAAAACCGTCGCCGACACTTTACAAGCGAAACTCACAGGTTCAGAAGAGCAGGCGATTGCTGCCAAACCCACCGAGAATCCGGAGGCACACGAGCTTTACTTGAAGGGTCGTTTTTTCTGGAACAAACGCACCAACTCGGATTTGAAAACGGCCATTCAGTATTTCAACCAGGCTATCGAGAAAGACCCGGGCTATGCGCTGGCCTATGCCGGTTTAGCTGACGCTTATGCCATTTTGACCGCATACGCTGCGGCACCGGTATCTGAATCCCTTCCTCGCGCCGAGCTCGCGGCAAAGAAAGCGCTCGAACTCGACGACTCACTCGCTGAAGCGCACACTTCGCTCGGTCTGCTTTTATTTTACAATCTCGATTTTCAGGGCTCGACGAAAGAGTTTGAGCGCGCGATCGCATTAGATCCGAATTACGCCACAGCCCATCACTGGTACGGATTGGGACCACTCAGGTGTATTGGCAATTTTGATAAAGCGATTGCCGAGCTCAATCGCGCACTACAGCTCGATCCGCTCTCCTTGATCATTAACGCCGACCTCGGCGTCGGCTTGATGACCGCGCGCCGTTACGATGAAGCGATCGTGCAGTTGCGGAAAACGGTCGAAATGGATCCATATTTTTACTATGCGCACTTGCATCTCGGGAAGGCGCTTCAGTTGAACGGACAAGTCGCTGAGGCAATGACCGAGTACAAAAAGGCCGCTGCACTAAACGACGATTCATTGGTTCTTGGGCTACTCGCGCAGGGCTACGCGAAACTCGGACAACGCGACGAAGCCCTGAAGACTCTGGAGCAATTGCAACAAACAGCGACTCGACGTTACGTGTGGAACTATACGTTTGCTCTTGTACACATAGCGCTTGGTCAAAACGACAAAGCGATCGAGTACCTCGAGCGTGATTACCGCGACCACGCCGATTACGAACTCGCCTTGATCAAGGTCGACCCGATGCTCGATCCGCTGCGCGGCGATCCGCGTTTCGAGGCGCTGGTGTCAAAGGTTTTCGCGCCGAAGTAATTGAACCGCGGCTAACACGGATGGCAAGAACGGCGCCGTCGCGCGCCGAACTGGTTTGCCTTTATCGGTGCTATCTGTGTCATCCGTGATCCCCTCCCGTTTCAACGCTTCACGGTTTAACCATTTAACCTGGCGAAGCCATTTTTTCTGAAACGCTCCGGATTTTTTTCCTTTGTAGGGGGTGACGAACTCAAAACAGATACTATGAAACCACGAACTCTTTTCCTGATCACGCTGCTCTGCGCGGCAATCGCGAATTTGCCAATGGCTCACGCGGCGACGATCACTGTCACCAGCACAGATGACAGCGGACTGTTTAACGGCACACTGCGTCAGGCGCTCACTGCCGCCCTCGATGGCGACACAATCGACTTCAACCTCACGTACCCGGCCACGATCCTGCTGAGTACCAATCTCGTGGTGTCCA
>QHPC01000031.1 GCA_003218915.1 Verrucomicrobiota bacterium | reverse complement strand
GGCCGCTGCAAAATCAGCGAGCGCGGTCCGCGTGTTCTCGACAACGAGACAAGTCGCGCGCGGATTCTGTTCCTCACGTTCGGCAACAATTACCGATGCGCCTTTTTCGATTGCCTGACCGATGAATTCGTGGCCATCGGATTTCTCACCGCGCAACGCCACGAACATGCCATTCCTTTGCACCCGCCGCGAGTCATACGCGATGTTTTCCACCGAGCGATCAAGTGTACCGATGACCTGGCGAACTGGAGTCGCGGAGAGGAGAGTCTTGAGCTGCATGAGGCTTTAACATGTCCGCAAAGGGACGGATTCGCAGCCGCGAACCATGGCGACGTATTCAATGGTGCGAGGCATTGGTTAAGGCGATTCGTTCCGCCGGCCCAGGTTTGCGAATTCGCTGTGCCGGCGTTGTTTTTTCGACTCGCTCTAGGGGAATCGCTTTGCGAATCTCCTCATGCGGCTCAAGATCTAGATAGCGGGCCGCCTTCTCCGCCACTCGGGAAAAAATTGGTCCTGCAATGAGCCCGCCGTAGTTTAGCTCCGGTTTGCTTGTGTGCGCGTCATCGAGCACGACCAGACCGACAAACTCAGGATGGTCCGCCGGCAGATAGCCAGCGAAAGAAACGACGTACTTCCCCTGCTCGTATCCGCCCTTGGGATCAACTTTTTGCGCCGTTCCGGTCTTGCCCGCAATCGTAAAACCTGGAACGGCAGCGGCGGCAGCGGTGCCGCGATCGCTCACTACACCGCGCAGCGCATCACCGATCTCTCGGGCAGTTTCCGCAGAAATTACCTGACGCTGCACTACAGGGGAAAGCGAGCTGATGGTTTTTCCTTCCGGCGTGTTAATCGATTTTATGATGCGTGGCGTGACCAATTTGCCGCCGTTGGCAATCACCGCCATCGCCACCGTCATTTGTAGCGGCGTGACTCCGACCTCGTGCCCCATCGGAATACGCGTGATCGAGATTTTGCTCCACGCTTGGGGCGGCCGAATGAGTCCACTAATTTCACCCGGCAGTTCAATTCCAGTCCGCTCCCCAAAACCAAATCGACGTATGTATTCGTAGAACCTTTGTTCGCCCACGCTCAGTGCGAGCTTGGCTGCGCCGATATTGCTCGATTTAACGAGAATATCGCGCACGCTCAGATACGAAAACGCGCGATGATCGTGCAGGGCCGCGCCGCCGAAATTCCAGAGACCGTTCTCGCAAAAGATCGTCGAATCGGGGCGGAGCTTGCGTTCATTGAGAGCAGAGGCCGCGGCAACGATCTTGAAGGTCGAGCCCGGCTCCATCATGTCGATGATGGCCCGGTTTTTCATTTCTTCAGGCTTCGCCTCGGAGCGAAGGTTCAAGTCAAAATCCGGTCGATTGGCCATTGCCAGGATTTCGCCCGTCCGCGGCCGCATCAGAATAATCGTGGCTTTTTTAGGAGAATATTCCTTCATCGCGGCGTCGATCTCGTTCTCAACAATGTTCTGCAGGCTAAGATCGACAGTCAGATGGACCTGATAGCCGTCGCGCTGCGGGCGCTCCTGTCCGCGATAAGGGACGATCTCCTGTCCGGCGCGGTTGTGTTCGATGAAGCGAAAACCGTCCTGCCCATGAAGATATTCCTCCATCGACGCTTCCACTCCCTGGATTCCACGATGGTCGAAGTCGGTGAACCCAATGACATGGCAAAGCATCGAGGCGTTTGGGTAAACGCGAGTGGCATCGTGCTCGAAATAAATTCCACGGAGATTAGCGGCACGAAGTTTTTCCCGTAGCGCCGCTGCCTGCGCCTCGGGCACTTCACGCTTCACGATGATATACCGGCGCTCGCTGCTTAACTTTTCCGCGACCTGCCCCGGCGGAAGCCCGAGTTCTTTGCTCACGAGATCGACGATCGCTTCCCGGTTGTTAAGATGCGTGGCGTCGGCCACTACTGTTTGAACAGGAATGTTATCCGCGAGGACTTCCTTATTCGCATCGAGGATCGTGCCGCGTTCCGCGTGGATAATTTGTTTGTGGACGTGCTTTTCAGCGGCGAGACCGGCGTATTCGTCGTGTTTGAGTGCCTGCAGATAAATTAAACGAAATGAAAAAATGCTGAACAGCCCGATGAAAGCAGCGCACACCAGCACGCAACGGGTTCGGCTGTTTACATTCATTTTGCGTTGGAAGGATTAACTACGGGTTGGATCGCGTCGTCGTCCGCTGAGCGGGCCGGCATAGTGAGCCGCACAATGTTGGCTTCCGAAATCGGCACCATTTTCAAGTAGCCTTCTTTCAAGCGGCGCTGCAACGCAGAGCGCGAGGTCAAAGCCGCGGTTTGTGCGCTAGCTATGTCGTTTTGGGTACGCAGAGTAGCGAGCTCGTTCTCGACTGCCTTCCTGCGTTCGCCCAGATGATAGAGTTGCAGGGTCAAATAAACGTAGCTTAACCCGGCCAGCGCCAGAAACGCCGTGATCACAATCCAGCGCGCCAGCGACGCCGCGTTTACCGCGTTGCAATTTTTTCGACGTGAGCGGTTCATTTAAGTTTTTTCGGCCACCCGCAATTTTGCGCTGCGTGACTTGGGGTTCATGCGTCGTTCCTCTTCGGTCGGCTCAACTGGTTTTGGCGTGATCAGTTTAAGATCGTAATCGGGGTTGCGTTGCGGCGCCGGCCACTCGGGCTTGTCCAGCCATTCGCGACTATGATCGCGAAAGAAATTCTTCACGATCCGGTCCTCCAGCGAATGAAAAGTGATCACCGCGATCCGCCCGCCGCGCTCAAGCCGTGCAGTTAGCGCTCGCAGGCCCTCTTCGAGTGCGCCAAGCTCATCGTTCACTTCCATGCGCAGCGCTTGAAAGACCAGCGTCGCCGGATGATGACGGCCGTGACGGCCGACGAGCTTCTCAATCGCTCGCGCCAGGGGCAGAGTTTCGCGAAACGGTGCACTCTTTCGCATTTTTACAATCAGGCTCGCGATGCGGCGCGCTGCCGGCTCCTCTCCCAACTCGCGAAACAACCGCGTCAATTGTTCCTCGCTGTACTCGTTTACGACGGCAGCGGCAGTCAATTGCGCGCGTGGATCCATGCGCATGTCGAGGGGACCATTTCGCATGAAGCTGAACCCGCGTTCCGAATTTTCGAGTTGCCTGGAAGAGACACCAACATCGAGAAGCGCGCCCCCGATCGTGCGAATGCCAAGGTCATCGAGAACGCTGATTGCGCACCGGAAATTCGCCTGTCGTACAGCAAGGCGTTCGCCGAAGCGCGCCAGCTGCTCACTGACGTGCTGGATAGCGCCAGGATCCCGATCCAGCGCCAGAACATTGGCCCCGCTCTCCAAAAACGCTTCAGTGTGGCCACCACCACCACATGTTGCATCGACAATCAGTGAACCCGGCTTCGGTTCGAGTAATTCCAATACTTCGCTCTCGAGCACTGGACGATGATATATGAATTCCTCCACTTCGGGTGCCTCCTCTTCGGCAGTAAACGGATCAACGGCCACCCACAAAGGCCGCTCAAACCAAAATGTGTTGATAACGTTTTGACCAAGCATCTGATTATAAGCCAATGACGTTTGCCACGTGCTGGTAAGTCGATGTTTCCTCCTCATGCGCCCGTTTCCAGCGTTGCAGATTCCAAATCTCAAAGCGCCCCCGGTTACCGACCAAGGCAACTTCATCCTTCAGTCCGATCTTCCGGCAAAGCTCTTCGGGCAAAACAAGACGTCCCTGGCGGTCCGCGCTCGCGTGCTGCGCGCGTGAATGCAGATGGCGCAAAAAAATCCGGCGGTCCCGCGCGGAAACGCCCTGATTTGTTTCTGCCGCGGAACTCATTCGCGCGAACTCCTTCGGCGACATGACGAGCAGAAATTGATCCGTCGCCTCCGGCAAAAGGATGAATTCTTCTGCCCGGTCCCGTCGCCAACGAGAAGGAATCGTGATTCGATTTTTCTCGTCGATGGAATGCCGGAACTCGCCGGCATAAAAACGTTCGGGTGGAGAATCGTTGTCCATGTATCGAGTGGAGAATTCATCCATTTTCCTCCACTTGACCCCACTTTTAACCACCTTCCCACCGCGTGGTCAATAAAAAATTTCAGGCCCGTTTGCGCCTGCTCACCTCAACCGTAAGCTCCTCGGATCATGAAATTTTTCCAAGCAAGCCTGACAGTGGCTTGTGTCCTTGTCGTCTGTGGCACCAAATTCGCATTGAGCCAATCGCCAGAACAAACTGGAAGTGACGCTGTGCGGGTTACCGTTTCAATGCACCCCGATGGTTCACGCACAATTTACAAGTTCGATAATGCGCAGCACAAAGCCGTGGCAACGACCACCGACCCCGATGGCAAACTCCGCGAGACGATTCGTTACGAATTGGATGACGCTGGGCGCTTTTCCAGCGGCGAAATTTCCGGCCCCGACGGCCGCCTTCGTTTCAAGAGCCATTACAAATACGATGACGCGGGCCATCTCTTGGAAGAGACTCAAAGCGCCGCAGACGGCACGCTTTTGCATAGGATCGTTTACAGTTACGACGCATCGGGCAAGCAGACCGGCTATTCGGTGTTCGACGCATCCGGCAAATTGGTAGGAGGCAAGAGCGCTGCCAACGTCCGTCCATCTTCTTCTCCAAAGGCTCGAGAGAAGGGCTCCCGATAAGAGTAACTGCAAGGCATTACATTGAGCGATCAGCCGCAGGGACATCGGGTTGTTGGCTTGCCACAGCCCGTAAAGAAGACTACAAAACCGGCGTGATTGATTACATCCAAAAGGGCGGCCTGTTAATGTGGCCAATTCTGGTGTGTAGCATCATCTCGATCGCGGTGTTTGCCGAGCGCCTGTTTTACTTTCACCGTGCAACGATTCACGTGGGCGAATTCTTAAAGGGGCTATCGAATCTGATTCGGCGACGCAATTTCGCAGAGGCACTCCATGAATCAGCCGGGACTCCAGGCCCGGTAGCCCGGGTGATTCATGCCGCAATCATTCGGCACGACGCACCTCGTGCAGAACTGCGCGACATCGTGCAAGAAGCCGCCCAACTCGAGGTCCCGAAGCTGGAACGGTTTCTCCCGGTGCTTGCTACGATAGCTTTCCTGGCGCCGTTGCTTGGGTTGCTCGGGACGGTCGCAGGAATGATCGATGCATTTGCCACGATCGCTTCAAGTGGCGGCTACGCCACGGTGACTGAGCTTTCCGGTGGCGTATATAAAAGCTTGCTGACGGCTGCAGCGGGCCTTGTTGTAGCTACTCCCACTTTCGTCGCTTACAGTTATCTTTCTTCCCGCGTGAATAACATGCTCCATGACATGGAGCGGGCAGGGATCGAAATTGTGCACATGTTGACTGAGAGCCGTCCCATCAGTGGGATCATCAGCTTTCAACAACCCAACGAGACTGCACGAGAGCTCGAAGCACGCCCGGATTTATAGCCGGAAAAGGAGAAGTTAAGAGAGTCAAAAAGGTTAAAAGAGTTAAAAAGTAGAGCGCTTGGTTACTGTTCTTTCAGAACCATTAGCATGTCTTTTTAACCTTTTAACTTTGTAACGTTTTTAACTTTTTAACGGTTTGTCCCCTTCATGAAACTCGAGCGCACAATTAATTACAACTTCGCCTGGCTTGTGCTCGTGGCGCTGGTGAACGTCGCTTTCCTTTTGGTTTTTTTTCTGTTGCTGAGTTCCAATTTTATTTTGCAACAGGGGATTTCGGTTTCGATGCCGTTCTCTCGTTTTACGCTTGGCCCGCAAACTAACCAGCAAATCATCAGCATTACCGGCGGCGCAGTTCCAGCCATCTACTTCCGCGACCAGCGAGTCACCTTGGAGCAACTGGGGCCCCTGCTGGATGCCGCCAAGCGCGAAGGCCAATCAATCATCATTAAGGCGGACCGCTCCACTTCTTACGAAACAGTCGCCGACGTAACAAATGCTGCTCTTGAACACGGCATCACAGCGGTTGCACTTGCCGCTGCTTCGCCGCGATGAATAATCTCAGTCCTGAGCTTGCGGCAGAACCGCTGCTATTTAGCTGGGATTCACCTCGGCGTCGACGAGCGGCCTTCCTGGCTTTTCTGGCGCTTTCCTTATTGGCGCACGCGGTCTGCTTTTACATCTTTCAAGTGGTTTATCCACCTACGGTCACGCTGTTGCCACCTCCTGCCCGCGTGGCTTTGATAACTCCTGCGTCTGAAGAAGGCCGCACGCTGCTTCGTTGGATCGACGCGGAAGATCCTGCGGTTGCTTTTACAACCCATCGTGCGCCGGAAGCAAGGCTGCGCGCTTTGCCGAAGGTTGAGCACGTGCCCTCCTATCATGCGATGGAACCAACTCTCAAGGAACTGCCGCGCTTCGAAGTCGATTCGCGCGCCCCGGACACTCAGCCCCCGGCGGCGGTACCGTTTGTGCGCCAGAAGAGCGCTTCCGCTGGCGCGCCGATCCCAACAGCTGTTTCGTTTTCAAACGAGCTCGATACTTTTGGGCCTGCGATATTTCCGGAGCTGAAGTTCGTGGCTTCGAACGGAGAAACGCCTGAAGTGATTCGTTTTCGGGTGGCTGTCAGCAGACTTGGAGAAATCAGATATTGTTTTCCTATGAACTCCTCGGGTGATCCGGGGCTGGACGAACAGGCCCGCCTCTATCTCACGCGTTGCCGTTTCTCTCGAAGCGACCTGGCTGGCGGGAAGCCTGACGCGTCCTTAACCTGGGGGATTGCAACAATCGCGTGGGGTAGCGACATTGCGCGCCCGCAGGCAAGCCAGCCAAGCAGAGCTATGCCGTGATTCGAGTTAGTCTCGCCGCCCTGGTTACGATTTATTTGCTGCTTTTTCTTGCGGCGGTTTTTCTCCTCTGGATAGTGGGAGAATGGAATCGCCGGCGGCGGGAGCGACGAGCTCTGCAGTATCGGCTGCGCTGTGTGATTTGCGCTTTCGAATTTGAAGATCGAACGGACGCCCTGCTTCCTCGCTGCCCGCGCTGTGGAAGTTTAAACGAACGATTTAGAATGGAGCCAA
>QHPC01000361.1:1953-3855 GCA_003218915.1 Verrucomicrobiota bacterium | reverse complement strand
GGTCCAAGAGGTAGGTTTTCCCATTCGAGTCCACGACCTGCCAATGTGGATCGGGCGTTTGTGGCGGGACGAAGTCGTCGGAGAGCGTGAGCGTGCTCTTGCCGTTTTGCGTCGTATGCGTGACGAAGCCTTTATTTGCTTTTGCGCCTTGGAACGGTCCACTCTTGTGGCTGTCCTGGGCAAAGCTGCTCATCGTAGCAATGACCAACGCAGTTAAGGAAGCGAGTATCATTTTATGATTCATGTAATTTTGGTGTTGTTTCACTTGTTGTTTTTGCGACCGCATTATTGGCGGCTGCATTTCACCCGATTCGTCGGCGCAGTACTGGAATCCTTACACTGCTTGCTGCATCGCTTGATTCTCGCGAGATGAACGCATCTGGTAGCGCCCGCGTCTCGCGTGGTGGTTTCGGCGTCACGCCGAAACGGACTTTCCTTGCCGCGTGAATAGGGCTTTAAGAAAGTGTGCGACGTCGAGACACCATCGCCAGCACGCGAGACGCGCGCGTCACCAGAAAGAATTGCTCGGGCGAGCGGCTAAGTCGACAACGAGCAATTACCGAATTTGTTCAGCCAGCTTTTCCTTGATCCGCTCTTTCGCGTCCGGCGGAAAGGGAACATTGGATGCCTCGTCCGCATGCTCCGGGAAGTGACGAGCGGTCTCGTGGATATAACGAAGCTGTTCTTCGTAGCGTTGGCACCAACAGCAAATCAAGAAGTGAAGTCGTTTCTTGATCCGCATCATCAATGGCATTGGCTCGTCCATTGATTGGGATAAAATCCGAACCATTTCGCGGCATTTGGGCGTGTTCCTGCTGGTTTGTCGAACCAGTTCATCTCAAGACATTCGCGCAGTGCCATACGCGCCCGATGCAGCATTACCCACAGATTGCCGTCCGTTATCGATAGGATCGTGCAAATCTCCTTGCTTGGCACATCGTCCATTTCTCGCATTGTGAAAACATCGCGGACCTTTTGCGGCAGTTTCGAGAGACACTCCCGCATCGCCTGCCAAAACTCGGCGCGATGCACTACCTCGTCCGGTGCGGGCTTCCACTCATGCGGCCCCTTCTCATGATCCCAAAAACCCACCGGAACAAATTTTTCCGAGAATTCGTCCGACAAGAATTCCAAGTCTGTGAACGAAGTCTCCCGACCGAGCTTGCGGAAATGATCGACAATCTTGTTTTTCAATATGCCGACAAGCCAACTTCGTTCGGAAGAACGGCCGCCGAATTTCTCGTAACCCTTTACCGCAGCGAGGAACGCTTCCTGCACCAGGTCTTCGGCCACTTCGGGTTTGCGCACACGCACTAAAGCGTATCGGTAGAGACACTCTCCGTGGTCGTCCACCCAGCGCGCAGCTGCTGCATGAACATCAAAGGTGCTCATGGCGGGGTTGCGATCGCTCCAAAGCCTGACATCGTCCGACTGCTGCGAGCCGATTTCGTCAGCAGCATTTTCGCTAAGCGCGCGGCTTGCAGTACGAGAAGTGGGAACAACAGCCAGCGCGCAGTGTGCCAATGTCCCTTGCCGGCGATCGATTGGTGATAAATCAGAAGCGCCGCGGCTAGGTAGGCGAGACGATGCAGTAGTTTCCAGTTTTTTCCGCCGAGCGCGCGAATCGACCAGTTATTACTCGTTAGGGCCAGAGCGACTAAGGTCAACAATCCGGCGACTCCAAACCAGATGAACGGTTTGGATAAACTCCGTGCCAAACCATATAGGCCGCCCTCGTAAAGGACGTGAAACCCAAAATGCAACAAGCCATAAACGCAAGCGCTCACACCCACGACGCGGCGATGCCGATTTACTGCCCCAACGACGCGCGAGCGCGGAAACAGGACACGTAGCGGACTGAATGCCAGGACGGCTCCCAACGTCCAGATGGCAATTTCGCCA
>QHPC01000361.1:0-1937 GCA_003218915.1 Verrucomicrobiota bacterium | reverse complement strand
AAGAGTTTGTTTGCTAGAACTTTGACAAAGCAATTCATCTTGATCGTCCTCAAAAATTCTTCCGCAAATCCATCCCGGTGTAGAGATGCGCGACTTGTTTTTCGTAACCGTTGAACATCAGGGTCGGTTGTTTGCCTGAAAAGAATCCGGCGCCGATCACGCGTTCGCTGTTTTGGCTCCAGCGCGGATGATCGACATTCGGGTTCACGTTCGCGTAAAACCCGTATTCGTTAGGCGCGAGCTGGTTCCAAAGCGTTTTTGGCTGCTCCGCCACGAACTCGATCTTCGCCAGCGATTTCGCGCTCTTGAATCCGTACTTCCACGGAACAACGAGGCGAAGCGGCGCTCCGTTCTGGTTGCGCAGCGGTCTGCCGTAAAGGCCGACCGCGATAAACGCCAACTCGTTCATCGCCTCCGGCAAAGTGAGGCCTTCCGTGTAGGGCCATGGAAAATCATGGCTCCGTTGTTCAGGACAATTCGCGGGATCGAAGAACGAACTGAACTTTACATATTTCGCCTCGGACTTCGGCCGCGCTAGATCGACAAGTTTCGCTAGCGGAAAACCGTCCCATGGGATGACCATCGACCAAGCCTCGACGCAACGATGTCGATAATTACGCCGCTCGATCTGGCCAAGAAGCTGAATCAACTCGTCGACGTCAATCTTACGCGGGTTTGCGCATAATCCGCCGATCTCGATGGACCAAGGCCGCGTTTTCCAACCGCGATTCGCCTGATCTTTCGGCTCATCTTTCGCAAGGCCCCATTCGTAAAAATTATTATAGCTAGTGACCAGATCTTCCGGTGTGAGTTTCACGCCATCGAGCTTGTAAGACTGATACAGCGGATCGTTCAGCGCTGTCGATTCGGCCCGAATCCCAGGCGGTAAAAGAGCAAAGGCTGCGAGACCCAAACCAAATACGCGCAGAAATTCCCGGCGCCGCAAATAGTATGCCTCAGGCGTTGCTGCGGAATCGGGAAGATCCCATGTGCGATATGCAAAGCTCGTGCGCGGCATTTGTTTTTCCACAGTGATATGTCGACTAACGTCGCAAAACCTTACAAACGCAGATCGACATCCTGTTGCTCAAATGAACGATGCCGCTCTAGAAAGTTGATCTGTAAGGAATTGCCGCGGGGCGCGACGCATCTGCCAAACCTATGATCACGATCCGCTCATCCAAAGATAACTCGCAAGTGGCGCTGATTTCTCTTGAGGTCACGGTAACGACACCGCGCAATGTTTACACAATCTCTTCCGATGGTTCGATGACCGATTCAGGATCATCGTTTGGCGAGGGACTTTTTGGCGGCATATCGTGGCCGCGTTCCCGTTTCCGGCTTCCAGAAGGGGTTCTACTCGACCAGCAAATGTTTTTGCCGGATGACGGATCAGCCGTCGCCCTATCCTGGGCGCTCATTGGCAACGAAGGTTGTGCCGCGCAGCTTGTAGCGAGACCGTTCTTTTCCGGTTGCGGGCCGCGCTCATTTCGCGATGTCGGTTTCCAATTTGATTCGGAAGAGGACGGCGGCCGGCTTACCTGGTTGCCGAATGTACGAGGACCAAGAATCGTTGCAGATACCAATGGCCAGTATCGCGATGAACCGGTTCGGTTGTCGGATTGCCTTTGCGAGCAAGCGGCAGCTTCGGCTTCGCGGGAAGACCTGATTACGCCAGGCCGTTTTGAATTTGAACTGAGCCAGTGTCCTTCGGTTCTGATCTTCTCAATGGAGGGCAATGCCAATGCTCAACGTGACCAGTACGTGGGCGCCTTTCTAGCTGGTCTAATGCAAAAGGACTCTCCTACCAGAGCCGGTTTGCGTAAGATCGCGAGCGCTAGGATAAGAAGTAAGCGGCTCGCCGTCGCATGATCGCCGCTCAGTTCTATTTCGGCAGAACGACGGTTGGCGCGAAACAAGTCCGGCGCCCGCTGCCG
>QHPC01000030.1 GCA_003218915.1 Verrucomicrobiota bacterium | reverse complement strand
GCTCACGGAGGTGGCTTCATCTCGAAGCCGCACCGCAAAGAGCGAAAAACAAAAAGCTATAGCGCCGTCTAAAGTCCTTGAAATAATCGAGCGACACGTCCTGCTCGATGGCTTCAAGATCGTGGTCGATCTCGACAAAAGCCGGGGTTCCTATTTACACAACGCCGTTTCTGGCAAACGCCTCATTGATCTCTACGGATTTTTCGGCTCGATGCCGATCGGATTCAATCATCCATACTTTGATGATGCCGCAGTGCAGCGCGATCTTCTTCGCGCCGCGAAAGTCAAAATCGCTAACTCGGACGTTTACTCGGAGGACTATGCGGAGTTTGTCGAGACCTTTGAACGCGTGGTCGGTTTGCCGCCGCTGGAGCGCTATCTTTTTATCGAGGGCGGCGCGCTGGCGGTCGAAAATTGCTTGAAGGCGGCGATGGATTGGAAGGTGCGCAAAAACATGGCTGCGGGCCATGGCGAACGCGGCACACAGGTTTTGCATTTCCGCCGCGCTTTTCACGGGCGCAGCGGTTACACCATGAGCTTGACGAATACCGATCCGCGCAAAACGGATCTGTTCGCGAAATTCGATTGGCCGCGCGTTTTGTGTCCACACCTCGATTTTTCGCTGCCGGAATCGGAGCGTGAGGCCGATGTGATTGCGCGCGAACAGAACGCGGAACGCGAAATCCGTGACTTCATCGATCAACGCGGGATCGACATCTGCGCCATCATCATCGAGCCAATCCAGGGCGAGGGCGGTGACAATCATTTCCGCGGCGAATGGCTGCAGAAATTGCGAACGATTTGCGACGAAAACGATATCCTTCTCATCTTCGACGAAGTGCAATGCGGAATGGGCGCGACTGGACGCAACTGGTGTTGCGAACATTTCAACGTAGTGCCTGATCTGCTGGCGTTCGGCAAGAAAGCGCAGGTCTGCGGGGTGATGGCTGGGCCGCGCATCGATGAAGTGAAGGATAACGCGTTTCGCTTATCTAGCCGGTTGAACTCAACCTGGGGCGGCAATTTCACGGACATGGTGCGCTCGACTCATTTTCTTCGCATCATCGAGGAAGAACACCTGGTGCAGAACGCTGGAAAGGTTGGCGCGTATTTTTTGGATCAACTGCGCGATCTGCAAAAGGAAGAGCCGCTAATTTCCGCTGCGCGCGGCCGGGGACTGTTTCTAGCCTTCGATTTGCCCGATGCAAAAACACGCGAGGAGTTTTGGAAGGGCTTTTTCGATCTCAGCGTTCTGACGCTTCGGTCGGGTGAAAATTCAATTCGCTTTCGTCCGCCCCTCGATATCACCGCGTCGGTCATCGACGAAGCGATGGATGCAATGCGGAAATATTGCCGGCAACGGACAAAGTAGCGCATGCGTCCCGCTTGCGTTTTAGCAATTTCGCAAGCCAGAGGCTCGCGCTACATTTGAGAATGCAACCCGTCTTGGAGAAACTCGGCCTTACTGACGTT
Organism: Verrucomicrobiota bacterium; assembly: GCA_003218915.1. GTDB lineage: Bacteria > Verrucomicrobiota > Verrucomicrobiia > Chthoniobacterales > UBA10450 > Udaeobacter. The sequence goes on along the minus strand of QHPC01000030.1, from coordinate 5,846 downwards.
AACGAAGGCGTCTTCGATGGCGAATGGCGCGGTGGCGCTGCGAAGATCGACAAGATTTCGCCGATTGATGGACGGAGAATCGCAAGTGTGCGTACCGCATCGGATGATGATTACAAGAAGGCGATTGCGCGTGCTCAGGAAGCGTTCTTGAAATGGCGTACGACTCCGGGTCCGGTGCGCGGCGAAACCGTTCGTCGCCTGGGCAACGCACTGCGTGAGCTGAAACACGAACTCGGTCAACTGGTCACGCTCGAGACCGGAAAAATTATCGCCGAAGGCGAAGGCGAAGTGCAGGAGATGATCGACATCTGCGATTTCGCAGTGGGCCAATCGCGCATGTTATATGGCCTTACGATCCAATCGGAACGGCCGAGTCACCGGCTGATGGAGCAATGGCATCCGCTAGGCGTCATCGCAGTGATTAGCGCTTTTAATTTCCCCGTCGCGGTTTGGTCGTCGAATGCTGCTTTGGCCGCAGTCTGTGGTGACGGAACGGTCTGGAAACCTTCAGAAAAAACGCCGCTCACCGGCATTGCTGTGACAAAAATTTGCGAGCGCGTTTGTCGTGAGACCGGAGCCGATCCGGCGATCTTCTCGTTGCTGATCGGGGATCGTAAAACAGTCGGCCAAAAATTGGCCGACGATCCGCGGATTCCATTGGTCTCAGCTACCGGCTCCGTGAATATGGGTTTACTTGTTGCGCAAACTGTCCATGGGCGCCTGGGGAAAACAATCATGGAACTCGGCGGCAACAACGCGCTCATCGTCGCGCCCAGCGCCGACATCGATATGGCCACGCAATCGATCTTTTTCGGCGCCGTCGGCACGGCGGGGCAACGTTGCACTTCGACAAGGCGTGTAATCGTGCACGAGTCGATTGCGTCCAAGGTTCGCCGCAAACTTTTGAGCGCATACAAATCTTTGGCGATCGGAAATCCGCTTGATCGCAAGACCGTGATGGGCCCGCTCATCGATAAGAGCGCTGTCGACTTGGTCCAGCATTCGATTCAGCGATTGAAAGATGAAGGCGGCGAAGTCCTTTATGGCGGGGAGCGGCTCACCGTTCCGGGCGATTGTTACATGAAACCGTGCCTGGCAACTGCCAAGCCGGATTTCGAGATCGTGAAGCACGAGACCTTCGGTCCGCTGCTTTACTTGCTGACATATCGCGATTTCGACGAAGCGATTGCGATTCAGAACGGTGTGCCCCAGGGTTTGACTTCATCGATTTTTACGAATGACGTGCGCGAAGCGGAGAAATTCGTGAGCACAGTTGGAAGCGATTGCGGCATTGCGAACGTGAACACTGGAACCAGCGGCGCGGAAATCGGCGGTGCGTTCGGCGGCGAAAAAAATACCGGCGGCGGCCGCGAGAGCGGAAGCGATTGCTGGAAGAGCTACATGCGCCGGCAGACGAACACGATCAATTTCTCCAGTGAACTGCCTCTGGCGCAGGGAATTCAATTTGGCGCAGGCGAGGGAAGTTCGACAGCGTAGTCTGGGGAGCGCAGGCTGCCAGCCTGCAGGTCTCGGCAGCTTGCCGAGACCGGGGAATCGGCGTGGCTCGAACTGCGCGTGCAAAGATGTTGCCGGCAGGGCTGCCGGCAACTACAGGCTGGCAGCCTGTGCTCCCAAGCCGAAGAATTCAGCGTGCGATCGTCAGCTCCAGAAGTTCATCAAGCTTGTCGGCGCCGTCGATGTTCATGATGCACTTCCGCAATTTCTTGCATTGGTCCTTGCCAATCACGTCGCCGCCGAGCGCAGTGAATTTCACGGCGATTTCTTCCTCAGTCATGGGGTCGCGCGGATCACCTTTGGGTACATCAACCCGCGTAGACTGCGATTTGCCGTCGTTCGTCGTGATGGTCACGCGACTCGGTTGGAACTTGGGAAAGAGCGCTTCGAACTCTTCGTTCGCGACAACTTTTATTTTGTCCATGATTGGAATCAGCGATTGATCGCGCACCCGTTCTTCGCGGAATTGCAGAGGCGTTACCATGCCGTCGACAAGACCGACTGCCATGCAATAGGGCAGCGAATGATCTGCGGTCTCCTTCGAGCTAGGTCGATACTTGTGTGGATCGCCAAGAATGTCCGCGGCGCGCGCGATCACTTCGACTTTGATTTCCTTTACGTCGTCAGACTTAATCTTGTTTTCTTTGACGGTCTTCATCATAGCAGTGAGCGGCGCGTGACCGAGTGCTTCGATAGGGAAACTTTTCATCCCGCAATCAAGGATGCGGTAGTGCGACTTAGGAGAAGTCGGCAAATCCTTGACCAACCCCTCACCGTCGAAAGCGGCGGGTTGTCCCTTGTATTGCACATGACCAAACACCGCGAACAAGCCTTCCTTGCCATCGATGATATGCTCAGGACCGGAGAATCCTTCTCGCGCAAGGAGTGCGCTTTCGGCACCCATTCGTCCGGCCCACGGATCGACCGTGTTCTTCATGTTGGTCAATTTGCCGGCGGTGACCGCCCCCGGGCAGAATGTTCGGGATGCGCTGATGCCGATAGCCGACGCCATTTGTTCCGGTGTCAGATTCAACACACGGCCTGCCGCGACCGGCGCAGCAAAGGCGCTCAACGTCGCATGATGCCAGCCGTATTCGCGCACACCCGGTCTTCCGATTTCGCAAAGACGCATTTCAATTTCGTACGCGATGATTGTGGCAAGAATTAAGTCTTTTCCGCTCAGACCTTCGCTTTCACAAAGCGCGAGCGGCGCCGCGATCAGATCGCTTGGGTGACACGGATCGGCCTTCCAATAAATGTCGTTGTAATCCATACCGCGGATCATGTGGCCGTTTAGAAATGAGGCATCGACCGGATTGGTTTTGAAACCCGAGACGAACGTGGTCGCTTTGCCGTTCCCGTTCGACATCGCGCGGTAGTGTTTCAACAAAATTTTGGCGTCATCCTGCTGACTCCCGCCGAGCGCGCAGCCGATGGAGTCGAACCAAAATAGTTTCGCTGCCTGAATCGCCTCAGGCGAAAGATGCTCGTAATTCAGTCCGCAAGCCCATTCGGCGATGGTGTGTGAGAGCAGACGTTTCGATTCGGTTGTTGGTCGTGACATTCTGGTTTCCTCGATTAAGATGTGCCCACCAAACACACGAATTACGGTAAAACAAATCAAAGCTGACGAGCCTGACGGAAAGGTTCGTGTCCTCCTCGCCATTCAGCGGTCTTCTCCTTGCTCATAGATTTGAAGCCGATGGCAAAACCAGAACTATGAATCCGGAGAGTTTCTTCGGGGAGCTGAAGCGGCGCAACGTCCTCCGCATGACAGGACTCTATCTCGTCGGTGCATGGCTGGTCGTGCAAGTGGCCGGGACAGTGCTGCCAATGTTCGGGGCACCCGAGTGGCTTCCCCGCACCATCGTCGTTTTGCTGGCGATCGGTTTCGTTCCTGCGGTGATCTTTAGCTGGGTTTTCGAATTAACGCCGCAGGGCCTGAAGCGCGAGGACGATTTGGCGCCTGAGCAATCGATCACTCCGCAGACCGGGCGAGGGATGGACCGGACGATCATCGTGGTACTGGTCTTGGCGCTTGGCTATTTTGCGTTCGACAAGTTCGTGCTCACGCCCAGACGCAAGGCTGCACTTGTGTCCAGCGCCCTGCCTAACCAATCAAAGTCTGTCATCAACGCAAAATCGATCGCGGTGCTTCCGTTCGAAAACCTGAGCGAAGAAAAAGCGAACGCCTTCTTCACCGAGGGCGTGCAGGACGAGATATTGACCGCCCTTTCGAGAATCGCCGACTTGAAAGTCATCAGCCGCACGAGCGTCATGCAGTACAAAAGTGGCGCGCCGCACAATCTGCGCGAGATCGGCCAGCAACTCGGCGTGGCACATGTCGTCGAAGGCAGCGTGCAACGCGCGGCCAACAAAGTGCGGGTGATCGCGCAATTGATCGATGCCCGCAACGACGAGCATCTCTGGGCCCAAACCTACGATCGCGATCTGGCCGATGTGTTCGCCATCCAAAGCGAGATTGCCAAGGCGATTGCGGATCAGCTACAGGCAAAGCTCTCGAGAGCGGAGCAGCAGGCGATCTCAGATCGTCCGACTCAGAATGTGGAGGCATACGATGCCTATTTGCGCGGATTGGCGATTGAGCATGATCAATTGGGCTATTCCAACTTCCATAAGGCCGCTCAAGCCTATTCAGAGGCAGTTCGATTGGACCCTGGATTTGCGCCCGCCTGGGCGCGGCTGGCCTCAATCCGAAGTTTTCTCTTTTTTAGCGGGCTCGATCTCGCGGCGAACTCCGCCGCTGCGGTAAAAGAAGCGGTTGATCGATCGGTTGCGCTTCGGCCAGACGCCGGTGAAACCTGGATCGCATTAGGGGCGTATCGTTATCGTGTTTTACGCGACTTCCCCTCTGCGCTTCAAGCTTACGACGAGGCACGAAAACGCCTGCCGAACAATGCGTCCGTGCTGCAGTATATGGCCTTCGTCGAACGGAGACTTGGGCAATGGGAAAGGGCAACAGAGCATTATCGACAAGCGGCCGAGCTCGATCCGCGCGACTTCCAGATTTTTGTTTCGATGGGATCTGAGTGCTTGAATTTGCTTCGCCGCTTCAAAGAAGCGCATGCTGCCCTGGATCACGCGTTGGAGATTTCACCTAACGAGCCAGGGGCTCTGGCCTACAAGGCGTGGTTGTTTCAATGTGAGGGTCGCCTCCGGGAGGCGGCGGAAATCCTCGCGCGCATCCCGCACGATTCCCGCGATGAAGTTGTGGACAACACTCGGGTGACGCAAGCAATCTACGAACGCCAATTCGAAGAGGCGATAGCCATTGTCAAGGCACATGTCGATGGACCCAAAAGCTCGCTCAACAGCTCGGCCAAGGTTTTCCTGGTCCAGCTCGGTTACTGCCAGGAGTGGAGCGGTCAATCGGATGAGGCAAGACTGACCTACGCGCGCGCCGTCCAGTCAATCAAGCCGTCGCCCGATTTTGTCGTCGCTCCCGAGGGTATCGGTCTTCCCTATCAACTTGCACTCGCCTACGCCGGTTTGGGCGACAAGGAAAAGGCGTTGGAACAAGCGCGACGAGCCGTGGCCGACTACGAGACTGATGCCGTGTCCAAACCCCAGGCCGAAGCCGCCCTCGCGCAAATTCAGGCGCGCTTTGGCGATTTCGATTCAGCCATCGCAGCTCTTCCGCATCTGTTGGAGGTTCCGGCCGGAATAAATGTGGCGGACCTGCGCGTTGATCCGTTCTGGGACCCGCTCCGCGGCGATCCGCGCTTCGAAAAAATCGTAGAGTCGCTCGCGCCGAAAGATACGACTTCAGCCAAGTGAAGATCGAAAACTTCTTCTCTGAGCTGAAGCGGCGCAACGTCATCCGCATGGCGGGACTCTATCTGGTCGGTGCATGGCTGGTCGTGCAAGTGGCCGGGACAGTGCTGCCAATGTTCGGGGTACCCGAGTGGCTTCCGCGCACCATAGTTGTTTTGCTGGCGATCGGGTTCGTTCCCGCGGTGATCTTTAGCTGGGTTTTCGAACTAACACCGCAGGGCCTGAAGCGTGAGGACGATGTGGCGCCCGAGCACTCGATCACTCCGCAGACCGGGCGGCGGATGGACCGCATGATCATCGTGGTGCTGGTTTTGGCGCTTGGCTATTTTGCCTTCGACAAATTCGTGCTCGCGCCGCGACACGAAGCCGCACTGGTGGCGAGCGCCGTGCCTAACGAGCCAAAGTCGGTCATCAACGCAAAATCGATCGCGGTGCTTCCGTTTGAAAATCTGAGCGAAGAAAAAGCCAACGCCTTCTTCACCGAGGGCGTGCAGGACGAGATCTTGAGCCATCCGGCCAGGATTGCCGACTTGAAA
>QHPC01000029.1 GCA_003218915.1 Verrucomicrobiota bacterium | reverse complement strand
TTAAATCCCAGCGGGGATCATCTTCCTCAGCGTCTTCTTCGGGCGGCTGTTGATCAATTGGCAGCAGGCTGCGGCTTTTCAGGTAAATGAGGTTCGCCGCCATGACGATGAATTCGCCGGCCAGTTCGATATTCAATTCTTTGAACGCTTGAAGGTATTCGAGGTACTGACGAGTGATGCGTGCAAGTGAAACGTCGTAAATATCGATCTCATCCTGCTTGATGAGGTAAAGCAGTAGATCGAGTGGCCCTTCGAAAACCTCCAGCTTGACCTTGTAATCGGTTTCCATGTGCGGCTTCGCCACCTTAAAGCGTTGAAACGTTAAGCATTAAAGCGTTGCAGGGCCGCAAAACTTCCCAGATTGCTTTCGATGTAACGATTTAGCGTTGTAACAAATCACGTGGGCTTGCCTACGCGGGAATTTTTCGATGAATCCAAACGCTGTTCACAAGCCCGAGGCCAAACATGATCATTAGCACGAAGGAGCCGCTGTAACTGATTAATGGCAATGGTACACCGGTGATGGGGAGCAGAGCGATCGTCATTCCCATGTTTTGGAAGATACCCGTGAAAATGAGCGCCGTGATCCCGACAACCAGAAGTAGTCCCAATTGATCGCCGGCGAAAAAGGCGACAAAGAGACACGTCATCAGGAGCAAAGCGAAACCGCCAATAAGAAACATTCCTCCAATAAATCCCCACTGCTCGCCGATGGCGGAGAAAATGTAGTCATTGTGTACGGCAGTAGCGGGGAGAAACCCAAGCTCGATCTGCGTGTTTGGCGCCTTGAACCCCTTGCCCGACCAACCACCTGAGCCGATGGCGATGAGAGATTGATTAATGGCCCATGCCGAGCCCTGTTTGTCGATATCCGGATGCGTAAACGCGGTGATCCGTTGTTGCTGATACGGTTTTAGACCGAAATTGATAGCGATGGGGATAAAGGCAACTCCGATGAGAATTACGCAGATCAAGTACCTTAACGGAAGACCACCGGCGAATAGCAGTGCCAGAAGCACCGGCACCCAAATAATAACCTCACCTAGATCAGGTTGCATTAGGATAAGCAAGCATGGTGCCGCGGCAATCGCTCCGCAGAGCAATAGCCGGAGCATCGGATGCATTTCGCGAAATTGCGTCAGGAACAGCGCCAAAACCATGATGCCGGCGACAACGGCTAGCTGTGCCGGCTGGAAATTGATCGGGCCTAAATGTAGCCAACTGCGCGCTCCGTAAACCTTCGTGCCTATAAACTTCGTCAGGATCAGAAAGACGATGCCGGCCAGATACATCGGCAGCGCGCCCCAGCGAATCCAGCGGTAGTGGATCAAACTTGTCAGCATAAAGGCGAAGACACCGACGACGACCCAGTTTGCCTGTTTTCGCCAGAAGTCGACCGCATACGCGTCTGCGCGCGTGGAAGTGGCGCTGTAAATCGCCACGACTCCAAAGACTGCGAGAGCGAGCATGGTTAGCAGCAGAAGCCAGTTTTGGCCGAGCAACTTTCGAAGAAACGGCGTCATTCGATTCGAACTCGATTAAATCTCCAGCACATCCCCAGGGAATTGAGGACAATTACACGCGCATTGCAATCTTCGCAAAAAATTGTGGCATAGCTTTTTCAACGTGTGCCCTTCTTAACGGCGACCCAAATAGGTTCGCTGAATTTCAATCCAGGAAACGCGACAGAATCGGGGCGGAATGTGACCAAGTTTGCGAGCGATTTTCTGCTAAAGGCCAGATGATCTGGGGATTACGTTGGCTGGCCTAATGGTTCTGGAATTGATCAGCATAACAAGTTGATTGTCAGCTGGTTAAGAATTTTTATGGCAAATATGGGCGCTTCACTTGTCTCTAGATTTGAAGGCCACTAAACTACGTCGGGCGATCTCGATTTTTCTGGAGGAAGACACAAATGGTTAACAGCAAAAAGACAAAGAAAAAGACGAAACGAAAGCTCGCGCACCCTAAACTGCCGATGCAAGGGCAGTTGAATCTGCTTCACGAGGGGACGCATTTTGACCTGCGTCCGATGTTTGAAGACTTGAACAAGCGGTACTTTCGCGGGCGTCTTCGTGGTTACAACGTGATGTGGGGACGCCGGCGAAAGCATCGCCCCAAGGAATATTTCATCTTTGGTACAATTCAGGAGCAGGATCGTGTTATTCGAATCAATCGGGCACTGGACCAACCATTCGTACCGTCCTGGTTTCTGCGGTACGTGCTTTATCACGAGATGCTGCACTCAATAGTGCCCGACGAGGCGCTCTCCCGCGGTCGCCGTCGGGTTCACACGGAAGAATTCAACCGTCGCGAGCGCGCATTCCCGGGGTATCGGCGTGCCCGTCGCTGGGAAGAGGACAATCTGTCGCGTTTTTTGCGCTGAGAAGATCGGATATCGAGCCGCTGAGCTGACATCCAAAAATCAACGCGTTTCCGTGATAGGCGGCGGAGACGGCCTCTCAGACGGCGAGGGCGTCGTCGCTACGTTCTTTTTGATCAGGTACCAGAGCGTTGTCGCGAGCAGGAGAGAGATCAACTTCGCGCGCCAGTTTTTCAGAATTAGTCTCTTCATATTTGCTGTGCAACAAAATCTCCGCGATTCGTTGGCGGAAGGTCTCCGGAGTAAAATTGCGCTCAATTCGACGCCGATGACAAATGGAAATACTGCCCGTCTCTTCTGAGACGACCACCGCCACCGCGTCCGATTCCTCAGTAATCCCGAGCCCGGCGCGGTGACGTAATCCCAGGCTGCGGTCGAGCGTCTCACGCTGGCTCACAGGAAAAATACACGCCGCGGCTGCGATTCGTCCGTTGCGAATGATCACTCCGCCATCATGCAGCGCGGCCTTTGGATGAAAAATGGTCAGGATGAGCTCAACGGAAAAATCTCCGTCGATCGTGACGCCTGTTTCCTCGTAAACACGAATCGACGTGTCGCGCTCGATCGCGATCAACGCACCGAATTGCTTATTTGCCAGTTGCATGACTGCCTCGGCCAGATCATGAACCGTTTCGCGCTTTTCACTCGTGAGCGAGAAAATAGGGTGACCGCCCAGCGCGGCCAGTCCACGTCTTAGCTCCGGCTGAAAAATCACCACCAGCGCGACTGCCAGGAAAACCGAAAAGCTTCGCACGATCCAGCCGATCACAACCAAATTGAGCAGGGTGGAAATCAGGGTCAGCGTCAAAAAGACGATCGCCAGCCCGGTGAGCACTTTCGCGCCGCGCGTTCCGCGGAAATAAAGATAACCGTAATAAATCGCCACGCTCAGCAGAAGGATTTCAAACAGACTGCGCCATCCTCGGAACCAGAGATCGATGAGCTGATGAATCATTTTGTCCTCTGAAGAATTGCTTCCGTTACCTTTAAGGCATTTGCGTTTTCCTTGACATCATGAACGCGAAGCACATCTGCCCCGCACATGCGCAGGAGCGAATTCAACGCCACCGCAGGCGCCAACCGATCGCTGACCTGCGCCGAATTGATCAGTTTGCCCAGAAACGATTTTCGAGAAACGCCAATCACGATGGGTCGATCACACGCGCGGAGCCGCTCGAGCTGCCCCAGCAACTCAAGATTGTGCTCGAGCGTTTTCCCGAAACCAATGCCCGGATCAAACGCAATCGCCATGGGGTCAATACTATAAACTATGGCGCGCGCATATTGTTGTCGAAAAAAATCAGAAACTTCTGAGACAACGTTCGTGTATTGCGGCGCGATCTGCATCGTCTGCGGAGTTCCCTGCATATGCATGATGATGAAAGCTGATTTGGTTTCGGCAATCAGCGGCATCATTTCCTCGTCGCCTCGCCCTCCGGTAACGTCGTTCACAATCGAAGCTCCCGCTCGAATCGCCGCGCGCGCAACTTCGGCTTTCGATGTATCAATCGAAATAATGACTTCGTTCTTTCTGCGCAATTGTTCGATCACCGGAATCACACGGCGCAATTCTTCCTCTGCGGCGACCGGTTCGGCGCCCGGTCGGCTGGATTCGCCGCCGATATCGACGATGTGCGCGCCTTCCGCGGCCATCCTGAGACCGTGCTCCACGGCACTCTCCGTTTCGAAAAAATTTCCGCCGTCGGAAAATGAACCCACGCATCATGGATGAGACTATCACCAGACGCAGATTATTCGAAGCAAGAGAGAGGAGAAAGACAAGCCCGGGTCGTGGGGCCCAAAAATGACTAATGACGAATGACGAAATCCGAATCCCAAGAGGCGGCGTTCGATTGCTCTTTCGTCATTTTAGCATTTGAGCTTGCTTCGTCATTAGGCATTCGTGCTTCGTCATTTCTTCCTTGCGTAGCGCCCCATCAACTCCCCCTGCGCAACAACGTGGCCTTTCATTGCGGCGTCCAGCTGATCCCGCTTGGTACCAGAGGGCAAGTTCAGCTCGCGATCGAGCGCGAAAATCTTGAAGTAATAACGATGCGTGCCAGAGGGTGGACACGGTCCTCCGTAACCCGATTTGCCGAAGTCACTTGTTCCCTGCACGCCTTTGGGCGCGCTTCCTTCCGCGATCGCATTGGTCTGGGGAGAGATGTTCCAGACTATCCAATGCGTAAACAGACCGCTCGGCGCATCCGGGTCATCTACGACCAGGACCAGGCTTTTCGCGCCCGAAGGAATCTCCGCAATCTGCAAAGGTGGGCTGCTGTCGCCGCCATCACATGTGAATTTTGACGGAATGTTCCCACCTTCTTGAAAAGCAGAACTTGTGATCTTCATCCTGGCTCCTCCTGCGGCAAATGAGGCGAGCGCCACCAGGGCAATCGCCAGTGTGCAGGCATTAATTGCTTTTTGCATTATTCGACCTCGGATCGAAATCGCGTTAAATCGATAAGCGTGGCGGTATTGTTTCGCTTAGATGGCTTCGAACGGACGTAACATTCGAGAACAAATCCTGGGTCTGCTGGCGCGGAAGGACTACCGGCCGCTCAACAGGGTCGATATTGCCCGCAAGCTCGGGTTAACGGCGGCCGAAGGAGTGGCATTGCGCAAAAGCTTGCGCGAGCTCGAGCGCGCGGGCGAGATCGCGCGCATCCGGAAGAACCGATATGTCCTGCCCGCCGAGGCTGACCTTGTGACTGGCAAACTGTCGATTCATCAAGTCGGCTACGGTTTTCTCGTGCCAGAAACGCCGGGTGGAACGGACGTTTTCATTGCGGCGGAAAACATCGGAACAGCCATGCATGGCGACCGTGTGGTTGCGCGCATCTCGCGGGACGAACCTTATCGTCGCATTAAGGGACGTCGCGAAGGGCGCGTGATTCGAATCCTGGAACGAGCTCACGATACGATTGTCGGCACTCTCCAACGCTCGCGGAACTTTTATTACGTCGTACCGGATGACCCGCGCATCCTGCACGATGTTTACGTAGGGCAAGTTTCTAATTCGCCACGGGACGAACCCGCCGTATTGGACCTGCCTCTCGCGACTTCCAAAGTTGCGCCACAGGTTGGTGATAAAGTTGTAGTCCGTCTGGAGGCGTGGGAATCGCGCCACGTTAATCCCGAAGGTGAAATCATCGAAGTGCTGGGGCCCGCGTCGGCTCCGGGCATCGACATGCTCTCGATCATCCGGAAATATCATCTGCCAACGGAATTCCCCAGGGATGTTCTGGACCAGGCGAAGGGAATCTCCGAGACAGTTGATGCCCGGCAATTCGACGGACGCGAAGATCTGCACGGAGAATTCATCGTCACCATCGATCCCGATGACGCGCGCGATTTCGACGATGCAATTAACGTTGAGAAGACCGGGAGCGGTTGGCGCCTCGGGGTCCACATCGCCGACGTCGGCGCTTATGTGGAGCCCAACAGCCCGCTGGATCGAGAGGCGCGCCGGCGCGGAAACAGTGTTTATCTGCCCGATCGCGTGATTCCGATGTTGCCGGAGCGATTGAGCAACGGTGTTTGCAGTCTCAAACCCGGAGTCGATCGCCTCACGCACTCAGTCTTTATTCACTTCGACAAACGCGGATCCGCGAAGAGCGCGCGGTTTACACGCGGCGTGATTCGAAGTGCGCACCGGCTCACGTACAAGCAGGCTTACGCGATTTTGGCCGCCCCACCTACCGACCAGTTGGGCGAACGACTGCATCTTGCCTGGGAACTCGCCGCAGTGCTACGGAAGAAGCGATTCGAGCATGGCGCCCTGGACCTCGATTTTCCAGAGGTAAAAGTCTGGGTCGATAAAAATGGGCGTCCCGTAAAATTGGAGCGTGTCGAGAATGACGAATCACACCAGTTGATCGAAGAATTCATGCTGGCCGCGAATGAGGCTGTGGCGCGCGAACTGAAAAAGCGCGCGATTCCGACCATCTATCGGATCCACGAAAATCCAGACCCGGAAAAACTGGCAGAGTTTCGCGAATTCGTACTCGGCTTTAATTACCGGGTTGGAGATCTGACTCATCGCGCTGAGCTCCAGCGATTGGTGGCGTCATTCCGTGGAAAACCGGAAGAACAGGCCCTCAAGGTCGGTTTGCTTAAAAGTTTAAAACGCGCCCGTTACTCTCCGCAACCGCTCGGGCATTACGGGTTGGCCAAGGCAAACTACTTGCATTTTACCAGTCCCATTCGGCGTTATGCCGACCTGGTTGTACATCGTGCGCTTGGTAGGGACGGCACTCCGTCGCCGTCCGCACCCTCTCGAACCACGGAACGGCGGTCACGGAGTGACAAGCCCTACCAGCCCGACATGGCCGAGATCGCTTCGACTGCCGAGCACGTTTCAACTACCGAACGAACTGCAGCCGACGCAGAAGGCGACGCGGTCCAGATGAAGAAACTTGAATTTTTTCAACGGCAACTCGATGAGCGCAAGCCACAGATCTTCCGCGCCAGCGTTGTCGATGTCCGTAACTACGGATTAATGGTGGAACTACCGGATGCTCTCGTGACCGGTTTAGTCCACGTGTCTTCGTTGATGGACGATTTTTATTCGTTTGAGCCGGCTCGACGCCAGCTTATCGGGAGACGGTCGCGCAAAAGTTTTAGCGTAGGCGACGAGTTATCCGTGTTTGTTGTCCGTGTTGACGCTTTCAAACGACAGGTGGATTTCGCAATTGCGCTCGCGCCCGAAGCGTCAAAAAAAACCCCGCCGCATCAGGGAACTATCCAGAGGTGCTCCTCGGGCGCGGTGAAACTGCCAGCCCAATACAGACATTCGGTCGGCCATTATCGTCGCTTCAGGGCACGTTGATTTTCTTAAATGCTATCCGGAGTTTACTTGAGCCGTGGCGGACAAACTGAGCAAGCAGTCGGAGAACGCGCCAGGGCAATGTGGATACCAGCTGTGCGTTGTGTCGTCTCTGTTTCGAAGAAGCGCCCGATCTTTTGACGTACAACCACGATGAGACTGCCGTCCATTTTCTAAAGCAGCCCCAAACACCCGACGAGAGAGCCGCCGCGCAGCGCGCGATGGATGTTTGCCCTACGCTAGCGATAGGGAACGATGGATGAATATTTGCGACGATCATAGATCGCCGCTACAAAACCGTTATGCATGCTGAAGCTTCTGTTGCCGCTCCTCCATATTCGCGAGCAAACCCGTTTCCCGCCAAACTTCTGGTCAATCGGCGCCTGAGCGGGCAGGAGTCGGCAAAGGACACGCGCCATTTCGAACTCGACCTGACCGGATGGGGATTGAGTTTTGAGGTCGGCGATTCGCTAGCGGTATACGCAACAAACGATCCGCAGCTCGTGGACGAAATCATTCACGCGCTTGGCGCCACCGGCAAGGAGGAGGTTCCTCGACCGAAGGGATTGCCGACAACATTCCGCGAAGCGTTACTGCACGATTACAGCATCACGCAGCCAACTCCCAAGTTCTTGAAGGCCATTGCCCACCGGGCTAGTGCTGCGCCAACATTGCACTATCTCCTGGCTCCAGACCGCAAACAAGATCTCCAGACATACCTCTGGGGAATGGAAGTCATCGATTTTTTAACTGAACATCCTTCAGCCCGTTTCACGCCGGAGGAATTTGTTGGTTTGCTGACGAAGTTGCAGCCGCGGCTCTATTCAGTGGCCTCGAGCTTAAAGGCGTATCCCGAACAGGTTCACTTTATCGTGGACGTCGTCCGCTATGAAAGTCACGGCCGCATGCGAAAGGGGGTGTGCTCATCTTTTCTTGCGGAACGCGCTGATGATGTCCCAGTGCCGGTTTTCCCCAGCATAGCCAAACATTTTCATTTGCCAGAGGATCCGGATGTTCCAATCATCATGGTCGGCCCCGGGACTGGAGTGGCGCCGTTCCGCGCGTATTTGCAGGAACGCAAGGCCACCGGGGCAAACGGGAAGAACTGGCTCTTTTTCGGGTCCCAGCATCAAAGGTGCGATTTTGCCTACGGCGAAGAATTCGAGGCATTTAAGAAGGAAGGGCTCCTCACACGCCTCGATTGTGCCTGGTCACGTGATCAAGCCGACAAGATTTATGTGCAGCATCGGATGAACGACAATGCCGCCGAGATTTGGAAATGGCTCGATGCCGAGGGTGCCTATTTTTTCGTGTGCGGCGACGCGAAGCGAATGGCCAAAGACGTCGACGTGACGCTCCGCGAAATCGTACAGGAGCAGGGTGGTAAAAGTCTCGACCAAGCAAACGAATACGTTGAGAAGCTCAAGAGCGACAAGCGTTACAAGCGCGATGTGTATTAAATGACGTGTTTCGTCAAATCGTCACACCGTTACATCGAATTGGCGCTTTAACGATTCAACGTTTCAACGGTTTAACGTGGCCCAAGCCATTCGTTACTCTGCCCATTTGTGATATAATAAGTTTGAAACGATTCCGAGCGGCGAGAAGACTTATCTTGTTCAGGCAGTCCAGAGATTCCTCGACTTCGCTCGGAATGACATAAGAGGAAAGCCATGTACGAGAACACTGAATTCACAACGAGTCGCGATTGCGAGGCGATCCAGATTCCCAGCGGGCAAAAGACAACAATCCCGGCTGGAACTCAGGGCGTGGTCACGCAGAGCCTGGGTGGGAGTTATACGATTGCGACGTATCAGGGCCTGGCGCGAATCGCTGAGAAGGATCTCGATGCTCTGGGTCTTGAAAAACCCCAGGCGCAACCAGCTCAAAAGCCTGTACGCGCAACAAACGGCGAAGTCTCGGATGAAGACGTCTGGAACCAGCTTCGGCAGTGCTACGATCCCGAAATCCCAGTCAATATTGTTGACCTTGGTCTGGTTTACGATTGCCGTTTGATCAAAAAGGATGATGGCGGCACGCGCGTGGAAGTGAAAATGACGCTTACTGCGCCTGGCTGCGGGATGGGGCCAGCGATCGCGCACGACGCTCAAAGCAAGATTTTGTCGATCGACGGCGTGGATGAGGCTGATGTCCAACTCGTCTGGGATCCGCCGTGGAATCAAAATATGATCAGCGAAGCGGGCCGCATGAAGCTCGGGATGATCTGAGGCGGAACTAATCCGTTGTAGGGCAAGCGCATCGCTTGTCGAATGCTGATGTGAGTTAAAAGCCGGGCGCGGTTTGGCAGGCGTAGCGCCTGGTTGGGAAGGCGCGGATTGCGGATCGTTACACCGATTTCGAATTTTTTGTGGAATTTTTTATTCTCGCATTGACAATGCGCGCTTGGATTTTACACTCGTGACCCCCGGAGCGGTTCGGGTTGAAAAATTCCTAGCGCGTTTTAAAAATCGATATGCCTTTGACTAAACTTATCTTGACCGAAAACATTCCCGGCTTGGGTGCCGAGGCGGACGTAGTCAAAGTGCGTCGCGGCTATGCGCGCAATTATCTTTTGCCGCGGGGAAAAGCATATGAAGTCACTCTGGGCGCCTTGCGCCAGCTCGATGCGCTGAAGCAGAAGCGCGCTGAGCGCGAAGCCCGCGAGCTCAACGAGGCAGAAGAATTGGCCCGCCGAATCGGTAAGGCGCGGTTCGTCTTCACGCTGGAGACCGGTGAGACCGGCAGGGCGTTTGGATCCGTTACCGCGCAGGATATTGTGAACCGGGTCAAAAACGAACTCGGCGCCGAGATTGACCGGCATAAAATTGTCCTTGAGCGCCCGATCAAAGATACCGGCGAACACGAGGTCGCGATGAAATTGCATCACGACGTGACTGCGCAGCTTGTTTTTCAGGTGAAATCCGCAGAAGAACCCCGCGACCGCGGAGCCGAGGCCGAGAGCGCTGCGAATGAGGAGCCTGAAAAGAAGAGGAAACATCGATTTTTCCACAGGAAAAAAGAAGAGAAAAAAGAAACCGAATAAATGGCGACTCAATCGTCCGCATGGACAGGAGAGAAGCCTCGTAAAGCGGGAAATGGCGCTGGCCGAGGTTCGGCGGCGCGAAGCGGGGAAAAGGTTGTTCCCATTTCGCACACAGGTTCTGCGCAGGATATTCACCGCACCCCGCCGCATAGCGTTGAGGCGGAACAAGGCGTTCTCGGGTCGATGCTGCTCTCACCGCGGCAAGCCATTGGCGAATGTGTTGAGAAAATTAATGAGCAATATTTTTACGTCCCGGCCCACCAGACGATCTATAGTGTCCTCGTCGATCTTTGGAATGCCGGACAGGCAATTGACCTGATCACGTTCACGCAAGTCTTGCGCGACCGAAACCTCCTCGAAAGCGTGGGCGGCGCGGCATTTGTCACTAGCTTGTTCACGTTCGTTCCGACGGCCGCGAATCTTGAGTACTACCTGGAGATCGTTCGCGAGAAATACATTCTGCGCCAAATCATTTCGGCTGCCACCGAGAGTGTCCGGCGCGCCTACGAAGAGCAGGACGAAGTGAATAATCTGCTCGACGAAGTGGAACAAAGCATTTTCGCCGTAGGTGAAGACCGCTTCAAGGGTCAGATGCTCTCGATGAAAGACCAGGTAATGGAGGCGATCGAAGCGATCGAGAAGCTCTATGAGCGCAAAGGCGGTATCACTGGCATCTCCAGCGGCTTCGTCGAATTCGATCGCATGACGAGCGGCCTGCATCCCTCGGAAATGATCGTGATTGCGGCGCGGCCGAGCATGGGAAAGACAGCGCTCGCCATGAATATCGCCGAACACGTCGCCATCAACGAGAAGCTCCCGGTCGGCGTTTTCAGCCTGGAGATGAGCAGCCAGCAACTTGTGCAACGGCTGCTTTGTTCGCGAGCGCGTGTGAATCTGCAGAAAGTCCGCGATGGATTCCTCAGCGAGCGCGATTTCCCGAGTTTGACCGCAGCTGCTTCAAAACTGGTTGCAACTGCTGAGATCGACATCGCGCCGTGCTCAGGACAATCGGCAGTTGGAAATCTCCGAAATTTCCGCAGGCCTGAAAGGCCTGGCCAAGGAACTGAAAATTCCGATTGTCGTAGTGGCGCAGTTGAATCGACAACCCGAGCAACGCACTGGCGGCAAGCCGCGTTTGAGCGATTTGCGCGAATCGGGCTCCATCGAACAGGACGCCGATCTAGTCGGATTGCTTGTCAGGCCGGAGATTTACGAAGAAGACGACGAAGCGCGCGCGGAAAAAGCGGGTGAAGCGGAATTGATCATCGCCAAGCAGCGCAATGGTCCGGTCGGCGAGATTCCGCTGACGTTCCTGAAGGAGTTTACCCGCTTCGAAACTCGCGCGCGAAACGTGGAAGAGCCCCGAGAAGCGTTTTAGCAGTCTGTGCTCTCCGGAATCAGCCGCCCGCGTGCAAGAGTGATTTCGCCGCATCAATCACATGCTGCGCGTCGATCCCGCGCTCTTTCATCACCTCCGGGCCGGGCGCGCTCAAGCCGAACTGATGGAGCCCGACTACCTTTCCATCGAGGCCGACGTATTGATACCAAATCTGAGTCACTCCAGCTTCAATCGCGACGCGTCTGCGGCATTCATTAGGGAGGATTTGTTCGCGGTACTCATGCGGCTGACGGTTGAAACGCTCGAAGCACGGCATCGAAACTACGCGCACGCCGTCGCCTAACTGTCCCGCTGCCGCGAGCGCGTGCTGCAATTCGCTTCCGCACGACATGATAATCAGATCGAGTTTCGCTTTCTCTTTCCTGGCAACGTAACCTCCACGAAGCACTCCTTCGCGGCGTAATTTTACGTCGATATCGTTCAACATCGGCACTGTCTGCCGTGTAAGCGCGAGAAAGGTTGGTCCATCGATTCGTTGCATCGCCGCCACAAACGCGCCTGCAGTTTCTTCAGGATCGGCCGGGCGAATTACGTCAATGTTCGGTATTAAGCGGACTGAGCTGACCGTCTCCACGGGTTCATGAGTGGGACCGTCTTCACCGACACCGATCGAGTCATGAGTGAAAATGTAAGTATTGGGGAGCTTTGCCAGCGCGGCCAGCCGAATGGAGGGGCGGCAATAATCGGTGAAAACAGCAAAGGTTGCGCCAGTCGCCGCCGCCGTCGATGTAGTTCATTGTCGATCCGTACAGATCGGCACTGCCGCTCATCAATAACGGCATCACTTGCGCGATGGGCTGCAATACTTCTCCTCCGGCCTTTCGCGTTGCCAGCTTCGCATCCTTGGGAAAGTCGGGAATTTTCGAGAAAAGATCCGCCGGAACTGTTCGCTCAACACCGTCATCAAGGATTTTCGCCTTATCAGGATTTTTCGTGCGCCACGCGTTGTAGGTTTGTTGCCACTTGTCGTAGTCGCTGAGGAGCTTCTTTTTGTGTTCGGCAAAATAGTCGTACACCTCCTGCGAGACGAAATAATGTTCATCTGGCAGGCCGAGGGCCTTACGGGCCGCATCAACATATTTCGCCCCTGCTTCCCCATGCGCTTTATATGTCCCTGCTACTTCAGGGACGCCTTTGCCGATGAGCGTGTGAGCGATAATGAATTGCGGCTTTCCATTGTCGCGCCTTTTCGCCACGTTCA
>QHPC01000028.1 GCA_003218915.1 Verrucomicrobiota bacterium | reverse complement strand
ACGTTGCTGGCCAAGACGCTCGCCCGGATTCTCGATGTGCCATTTTGCATCGCTGATGCGACGACGTTGACCGAAGCGGGCTACGTTGGCGAAGACGTCGAAAACATTATTCTGCGACTCCTGCAGAACGCGGATTACGATGTGAAACGAGCGGAGATCGGCATCGTTTACATTGACGAAATCGACAAGATCGGCCGCAAAACCGACAACGTGAGCATCACTCGCGATGTCTCCGGGGAAGGCGTGCAGCAGGCTCTATTGAAAATTTTGGAAGGCAGCACGTGCAATGTTCCGCCGCAGGGCGGACGCAAGCACCCGCATCAGGAGTACATTCAGGTTAATACGGAGAAAATTCTTTTCATTTGCGGCGGCGCATTCATCGGCCTCGATAAAATTATTCAAAAACGCATCGGCCAAAAAGTGATGGGCTTCGGTAGCCCGACACTCGAAGTCGAGGACGCGCTACGAAAGCAAGCAGTCCGCCATGTGGAACCGGAAGATCTGCTCGCTTTCGGGATGATCCCGGAATTCATCGGGAGATTGCCGGTCGTCAGCTCGCTTGATGCGCTAACCGAAGAAGAAATGGTCGCGATTTTGACTGAGACAAAGAACGCGATGGTGAAGCAGTACACGAAGCTTTTCTCGATGGAGGGCGTGCGTTTGTCAGTGACTAAGGATGCCTTGCGCGCGCTGGCGGCGCAGGCCGTTACAAAGGGAACCGGCGCGCGCGCTCTGCGTTCCATGCTCGAGCGGATCATGCTCGATATCATGTACGAAGTGCCGAGTCGCGAAGATATCGCTGAGGTCACAATCAATCGGGCAGTAGTGGAAGGCAAAAAGCTTCCGCTCATTCGCAAGAAACAGGACAAAAGCGCGGCCTGATTTTGACGGAACGCCCAACGTCGAACGCGGAATATCGAGTTACTGGGGACGTGCTTTCTATTCCACGGCCGAAATAATTGTCTGACTTCGGTATTGGACGTTGGACGTTGGGCGTTCGACGTTTGCTTCCCGATCGTCCATGCGCGTCGCACTTCTCAACACCGGTACGGAGCTTTTGCTTGGCGATGTTCAGGACGCACATCTGGCGTTCATTGCGCGCGAAATTCTTTCGTTAGGTTTGCGCATCGAGGAACGACGCACGGTCGGCGACACTGAAGCGATTCGACAAACGCTGGCCGAACTATTTCCACGTTGCGAGATTCTTTTTGTGACCGGGGGCCTCGGTCCAACCAGCGACGACATCACACGCGAGATGGTTGCCGATCTCCTGGGGTTGGAGCTCCAACAATCTTCGGAATTGTTGGCTTCGCTCCGGCAAAGACTGCGGGTGCGCGGAATCAAATGGACTCCTGGCATCGCCCGGCAGGCCGACGTTCATGCAGGCGCAGAGGTGCTGCCCAACCAGAATGGCAGCGCGCCAGGCCTTTATTTGCGCGCGAACATCAACCAACAGATTCAATCTCCGCATCTTTTTTTGCTGCCTGGACCTCCGCGCGAGCTTCAGCCAATGTTTCGGGCATTTGTGATGCCGATCCTGCGCTCAGTCGTCCCGGATTCGGCTTTGATCGAGCGGCGCCTCTACAAAATTGCCAACAAGGGCGAGTCGCTGGTGGAGGAGGCGATCGGCGACCGCGTGCTTGCGATTCCCGGTGTTGAGCTGGGGTATTGTGCGCGCCCAGGCGAGGTCGATGTGCGCATTGTCGGGAAAGCAAAGGCCATCGAACAGGCAGACGCCATTATCAGATCGACGCTGGGACCCTCGATCTTTTCTGCAGCCGACGAATCGCTCGAAGAAGTGATCGTAAAACTGCTGGCGAAGGGCAATCAAACGCTGGCGGTTGCAGAATCCTGCACCGGCGGCTTGCTTGCTGATCGTATCACAAATGTGCCTGGCGCATCGGCAGTTTTTCTCGCGGGCTATGTTTGCTACGCGAACCAGGCCAAGATCGGCATGCTGGATGTCGATCCACAACTGATCGAGAAGCATGGTGCCGTAAGCGAGCAGGTCGCGCGTGCGCTGGCCGAACATGCGCGTGCGTGTGCGAAATCCGATTATGCGCTCGCCACGACAGGCGTTGCCGGACCGAGCGGTGGCTCGCCGGAGAAGCCGGTCGGAACCGTTTATGTTGCTCTCGCCGGGTCGGGCGAAACAATCGTGAAGAAATTGTTTTTTCCAACTGACCGCGAGACTTTTAAGCAGATTGCCACGCAGGCTGCGTTGGAATTGCTACGCAGGAGATTAATCGTCGGCACGTAGCGGCCTTGCGTTGTATTCTTTCTCATTCCGACCGAAGTGGAGAATGGAGCGGCTAGGGAGGTCGCGACATAGACGGGAGGGCCGGAAGCTGAGCGAGCGGGAAGGGAGCGAATCAAATCTCTTACTATTTCTGACAGGTCACAACGGTGCGAACTTCGCTCCTCCGGAATTCTTGCGAACGTTTCTCTCCAGAAACATCCAGAGATGTCTCGACTTCGCTCGACATGACAATTGGCTAGTAGTCACCAACATCTATTGACGTGCCGACCTTGGCGTGGTCGTAAAACAATTTCGCCCCATCGACGGATTCACGGATGCAGCCATGCGAGGCGGGGTAGCCAGGCAAAATTCCGATGTGCATCCCGACACCTTCGCCGGTAAGGCGAAGGAACCATTTCATAGCCGCGCCGGCAAAGTGTGTTCCGCTCGGCGCGGAATCGCTTCGCGCACTGACGCCGGCACGTACTGTGCGGCCGGAGCCGTCCACGAAGTCGCCATAAAGACTGGAGTGATGATTGGGGTCCTTCTCCATCACATTGAAATGTCCCCTCGGTGTTTCGTGCCCGCGTCTGCCGGAGGAGACTGGGCCATCCGCCACAACTTGATCGCCAATCATGAGATAAGCCCGCTGTTTCGGAATTGAGACAACGATGCGTGTATTGTCCGGCGTCGCTTGTTTGAGCAACGATTGATTCACCTTCAATGGCGCCTGCTTGCTAATGAAGGTCGACGCTTTGCGCATTGGCGGCGGGGTAGGACTCGGCTGTCGCGGCTTCGGTCCCAAGTGGAATTGACCGCTTGCAGAAGACACAACCGTGGCCAGTAAAACCAGCCGAATCAACGTCGAGAGTCGCATAAATTAGCCGCCATTGTAGCTGTTTACGCGCCGAATCCAACCAGATAACCATCGGGATTCGTGCCGTTCGATTGGAGAGTTTTGCACCCGCCGAGTCAACACTGACTTCGCCGCGCTCGCGAATTCGTCAACCGCGCTGGTGTCCGAAGTGCCATGCATAGCTTCCAAGACCTGAAGCAAGCCCCAGCCCTGACCCTGGTAACGCTCCGTATGCAGGACGCCTTCTCCTTTGAAATTTACGTAATCGATGAGCGCATAACATCCCTGGGGAGTTTTGGTGAGGCGCTCGAATTGGGTCTTTACGCTAGCTCGATCAGCAGGCGCCGCTTCGGCAAGCATTTTCGGCAGCGCGGTTTCCAACCGGGCGATAAGAAATTCCGCCTGAAGATCGATCGTGTCGACAAGGAACTGGCGTAATTGATTCATCTCGGTGGAGTGTTGGGCTCGAACAAATTCCGTACGCGAGTTCCAGGGACACGGCTTTTCGCCAGTTCCCAGGAGCAACGTTGGCAGTTTCGCGCCGCGCTTTGAGATAAAGCTCACGAGCTTGGGAAAACTTTCCTCGAACGGTCCCCGGCGTCCCTTTGGGTACCAGATGAAGTGGCCGATGCCAAGTGACGCAAAATCTTCGCCTGTGTTCCACGAAGTGAGGCCGGCAATCGTTCCGTTGCATTCGTTTTGCCAGACTTTTTTTCCAATTCTCTGGACGTCGGCATGCGAGAGAGTGATCGCGTAGAGCGGGTTTGGCAGAGAGGCAACGAGTATGGCAAAAGCCAACGCGGCTAGAAAATAGCAGCCTTCGGATCGCGAGCGCCGCTCTGTTCTTGACGGGCGACGTTTATCTATTAGCGTCCCAGTTTCCGCGGCGACCAATTTAACCGAATCCGCGCGAAGAACACCTTTTATGAAACAACTTATCGTCATTTTCAGCGCATCCTTACTTGCATTGCCTTTGTTTGGGCAAGAGAAATCGACACAGCTCAAGGATCAAAAAGACAAAGTCAGCTATAGCATCGGCCTACAAATCGGATTCAACCTGAGCCGGCAAAAGGTTGATATTAGTCCCGAAGTGCTCGCTTCCGGCATAAAAGACGCCCTCGCGGGCAAACCGCAACTGACCCCTGATCAAATCAAGGAGGTCATGTCAACGTTTGAAAAAGATATGGAACAAAAACAGAAACAAGCAGGGGACAAAAACAAGGCAGAAGGCGCAAAATTTCTGGAAGAAAACAAAAAGAAAGAAGGCGTGAAGACAACTGCCAGCGGGTTGCAGTACAAGGTCCTAAAAGACGGAAGCGGAGCACAACCGAAGGCCACCGACACGGTAACGGTCAACTACCGTGGAACGCTGATCAATGGAACTGAGTTCGATAGTTCATACAAGCGCGGGCAACCAGCGACATTTCCAGTTAATGGCGTCATCAAGGGATGGACCGAAGCGCTTCAGCTCATGAAAGTCGGATCAAAATATCAATTGTTTATCCCGGCAGACCTTGCCTACGGCGAAAGATCTGTCAGTCCAGACCTCGCCGCCAATTCGACTCTGATTTTTGAAGTGGAACTGCTGGATGCCAAGCCCGCTCCCTCGCCTGCCCCAGCGGGCGCGGCGAAAGCCCCAACCCCAGCAGCGCCGCCGTCGCCAAAGAAATAGGGCGAGTAAAAAACTATAGCCGCTGTAGCTACGGCCCTCCGTCCTCCTTGGTGTGAAAGGCCGCGCCAAGTCCAACCGGTCGCACGCCGGTGGCTAGAACATTCGTAAAATCGCTGTACCGCAGTCAGCACGCTGTGGCCGTTTCCCATTCGAGTCGGGGCGCGTCGCCCCATAGATCTTCCAAGCTGTAAAAAGATCGCTTGTCCCGATGAAAAACATGGACAACGACTTGCAGATAATCGAGTACGACCCATTGGCTTGCGGGAAACCCGTCAATCGCCACAGGCCGGAGGGAATGGTCCTCTCTTAGACGCGTTTCAATTTCGTTTGCGATTGCTTTTAGCTGTGGCTCGGATGTAGCGGAGCAAATCACGAAAAAATCCGTGAACGTCGAAATCGCGCGCAGGTCGAGAACGACGATGTCTTCCGCCTTTTTGTTTGAGGCGAGTTCGGCGCAGGTTCTAGCTAAATTTTCCGGGGTTATTTCCGTTGCTCCAGGTAAAGTTTTTCGCGGCGAATGATCTCTTTCACTGCCGGTGGTACGAAATATCGAATCGACCGACCAGTGGCAACTCTCTTTCTGATTTCCGTCGCAGAAATATCGATTTTCCGGCGAATAACCGGGTAGACATGGCTCGGTTGTTGGCCCGTGCGATCGAGAACAACAAATCGAACCATCTTTTCCAAGTCGGCGAAGCGACGCCATTTTGTAAGCTTGCCCACGTTATCTTCGCCGATCAGACAGTAAATCGTTGCATCGCCGTTGCGCTGTCGAATCTGCTCGATCGTGTCGATGGTGTATGAAGGCGGCGGTCGCCGCAATTCGCAATCATCCACGGCAAATCCGGGTTCATTTTCTATGGCAGCTTGTATCATCGATAACCGTATTTCGTCTCTGGCAACGGGCGCGGTCTTTCTAAGCGGTGATACTCGAGCGGGAATAAAGATGACTTCGTCGGCGCCGAGTCTCTCAAGCGCCTCGCGTGCAACGATAAGATGGCCGTGATGAATCGGATCAAACGTGCCGCCGTAGATTGCGATTTTTTTCAACGCTCAATGCTTAACGCTCAACGCCCAACGTTCAACTGAAAGCGTCTTTTATAATTGGGCGTTGGACGTTGAATGTTGAGCGTTGGGCGTTACTCTTTGCCGCGCATGAAAACGGATTTACTCGGTCAGTTGATCATGACCGGCGTGCCTGGCAAGGAAGTGGACGGAAAAACCGCCGAGTTATTCCGGAAGGTGAAACCGGGCGCGTTCATTCTGTTCGGCCGCAACATCGAAAGCGCGCCGCAGTTGAGAAAACTGATCGATGATTTGCGCGATTTAAGCGAGATCGAACCAATCATTACGGTGGATCAGGAAGGCGGCCGCGTTTCGCGTCTCCGATTGATCGGCAGCGAGCCGCCAAATGCTCAGCAACTGCGCGACAAGAACGACGTTGAGCTCATCCGGCGTCACGGCGACATCACGGGGAGATTACTCCGCCTTTTCGGTTTCAATCTGGACTTGTGCCCGGTCCTGGACATTTCCTTCGATGACGATGCGGACAATTCACTGCGCGGGCGATGTTACGGGAAAACAGTCGATCAAGTCGTTCACAACGCTGGTGCGTTCAACGGTGCCTTGAGAGGGCAGGGGATCGCAAGCTGCGGCAAACATTTTCCGGGTTATTCCGCTGCGGGTTCAGACGCTCACTACGAATTGCCCCGGATCGATCGCACCCGCGAACAACTGGATCGGAATGAGCTCGCCGTATTTCGCGAATTCGCCCACGACGTGGACAGCATGATGATCTGTCACGGCTGGTATCCCTGTTTCGAACCGGAAAAGACGCCTGCTACTTTATCACCTCGGATCATTGCCGATTTATTGCGCAATGAACTCGGTTTCGATGGTCTCGTTATGACGGACGATCTCGACATGGGCGCAATTCTTACCGGATACCGGCTTGAGAACACAATTCGCCTGGCCATCGCGGCAGGGAACGATGTGGCGATGATTTGCCATCGCATTCCCGAGATCGAAAACGTACAACGAATCCTCGCTTCGTTGCCACAAGATCAAATCGATCGCGCTTTGGAGAGCGTCGCGCGATTCAAAGAAGGACTCGCGCCACCTGACGAATTTTCCGAAGACGCCTTCCGCAGGATCGACGACGAGATTCGGGACCTGCGTGTCGCCGTCCTGGGCGAAGAGCGCTCGAGGCAGATGACTTCTCAGAGCGTACAACGCTCGCCTGTAGAGATGTTCTGATCCGCCGAGCGCATTTAGCGCGCGTGAGCGGGTATGCATCTTGACCCGTTCGGCGACTCCAGACTATTCTCCGCTTTCTGTGCGCGCTGAACTGACC
>QHPC01000027.1 GCA_003218915.1 Verrucomicrobiota bacterium | reverse complement strand
AATCTTCCCGCCGGGTGCGAGGTGTTGCCGCAAATCGCCCATGAAAAAGTCCCATTCCGCTGTTCCCCAGCGTTCCTTGGTCGGATGATAAAGGTAGAAATTGGTCGAAAACGCGGTGATCCAATCGAATTTTTGACCAAGGTCAGGCAGTTGTTCAAACGCGCTGATCCTCCAAACTACGCGCGGAACTCGGAAAAGTTCGAGCAGCTCGGTAAACAGAGGGACGTGCTCGATGTCCAGGCCGAGAACGGAATGGCCGAGGTTCCTGGCGATGAACAAGAAAAATCCTCCACCGCAACCGAGGTCGAGTACGCGTTTCGGCTCTGAACGATGGAGTTTCAAATCCTGCACGCGTTCCCGATTTAATCGCAACCACGGCTCGATGTTCGCGTATTTGGCGTATCCAGCAGTGGAATTCGCATAACGTTGCTGAATTTCTCGGGCGCGGGCCTCATCGATTTTCGCCAGCATCGGTCGAAGCGGAACGCGAAAAATCGAGCGTTGTGCTCTGCGCCAGCCGCGCCGGTAGGTCAGAGGGTTGGTAAATTTGAGAATTTTTCGGGAAAGTTTCATCTAAAAATCGGTGAA
This sequence comes from Verrucomicrobiota bacterium, assembly GCA_003218915.1. Classification (GTDB taxonomy): domain Bacteria; phylum Verrucomicrobiota; class Verrucomicrobiia; order Chthoniobacterales; family UBA10450; genus Udaeobacter. The sequence goes on along the minus strand of QHPC01000027.1, from coordinate 6,891 downwards.
CTGTAGGGCAACCGCTCCGGTTGCCAACCCGTAGCGAAAGCAGGCGCCGCGTCCGCCCTACAATTTCTCGACGATGTCACGGATCAATCCGGGACCGCGATAAACGAATCCGGTGTAAAGCTGAAGAAGGTGAGCGCCTGCTTCGAGTTTTTCCCGGGCAGATTCTGCATCGCAGATTCCACCGGAAGCAATCACCGGAATTTTGGAGTTTGCGGCGATGCTGCGCACCAACGCAGTCGATTTTTCCCGTAGCGGCGCGCCGCTCAGACCACCTTCCTCATCAAGCCCCGGCGGCACGGAGGAATGATCGAGCGTGGTGTTTGTCGCAATGATCCCCGCGACTCCGTTTTCTTCGCACACCGCAAGGACTGACTCCAATTCAACCGGCGACAGATCAGGCGAAATCTTCACAACGAGCGGCTTTGCGACCGGCCCCGGCTCACTGGCAATCGCGTGCAGCAATCGTGACAGCGCTGCCGGTTCCTGCAGCTCCCTTAGGCCGGGAGTGTTGGGTGAGCTTACATTTAACGTGATGTAATCGGCAAAATCACGAAGCAATCGAAACGAGTAGAGATAATCGTCGGTGGCGCGTTCAAGCGGCGTGGTCCTCGATTTGCCAATATTGATTCCGATAGGAATTGCGGGCCATCGCCCGCCCTCACGCAGTCCACGCAAGCGTTGTGCGATGGCATCGGCACCGTCGTTGTTAAATCCCAGGCGATTGATGACGGCATGCTGCGCGGGCAGTCTAAAGATGCGCGGCTTAGGATTTCCTGGCTGTGCCATGGCTGTCACGGTGCCGATCTCGATGAAACCAAAACCAAGTGCCGCCCACGCCGGCAGGGCGACGCCGTTTTTGTCCAGGCCGGCGGCGAGGCCGATTGGATTCGGAAAGGTCAAGCCGAAGAGAGTTTTTGGCTTCGACGGCGGCGCGAACCGTTTCAGCACACGCAGCGCAGGATCAAAATGCGAAGCCCTGGCAAGCGATGCGATCGTGAAACCATGTGCGGCCTCCGCCTCAAGCGAAAACAGCAGCGGCCTAACGAGTCGTTCGTACAGATTTTTCATGTCAACTGCCGCGCGTCATCCCGAGCGTAACGAGGGACCTCACACAGGATGATTGATCACGTTGTCTATCCAGAGTAACGCAAGCTTTGTGGGTGAGGTCCCTCACTACGCTCGGGATGACGCGCTTTGGGTAACCATGTAACGGTTCGGATTCGCCTTCATTTCCCGATACAAAACTGGCTGAACACAGAGTCGAGAATCTGTTCTACATCGACAACTCCAATTACCTCTCCGACCGCACGCAATGCTTCGTTAAGATGAATCGCAGCATATTCCGTCGACAATCCCTGGGTCTGTGCTGAGGCGGCCCGATCGCATGACTCCAGACCGCGACGCAGACAATCGCGATGGCGGGTATTAATCGCGAGGGTGCTTTCCGGCTTTAGATTTTGTTTCGTGATCCGGGCCAGAATTTCCTTTTGCAACTCCGGGAGGCCTTCCCCTGTGAGGCACGAAATTCGCAACGCATGGAAATCCTTCCAGTCACTGTTTTCCGGCAGATCGCTCTTGTTCAGAACCACAATTTCGTTGGAATCCCGGTTGCGTTCCTGGAGATGTGGAGGTTTCGAGTTACTGCCGTCTGCGATGTGGAGTCGCAGATCGGCCAATTGCAGCGATTTCTCCGTGCGGGCGATACCCTCACGCTCCAGTTCGCTGGCGGATGTTCTCAAACCAGCCGTATCAAGCAAACGGATGGGAAGGCCGTCCAGATTGACGGTTTCTTCGATGGTGTCGCGTGTCGTGCCATGCGTATCGCTCACAATCACGCGATCGTAACCAAGGAGCCGATTGAGCAAGCTCGATTTCCCAGCATTTGTTGCCCCGTAGATGACCACGCGCACACCTTCACGCAGAATGCGTCCTTGATCAGCAGTGGCGAGCAACGCTGTGATTTCTTCGCGGATGGATCCGAGTCGCGCACGCAGTGTTTCGCCTTCGTCCGGCGCGATACCCTCCTCAGGAAAATCGATCGACGCATTGATGTGCGCCAGCATTTCAATCAGTTCATCACGAATTTTCCTGATTTGTTCTCCGAGCCTGCCTTCAAGTTGTTCGGTGGCCGAGCGCAGGGCGAGATCGGTCTTCGCGCGGATCAGATCGATTACCGCTTCGGCTTGTGTGAGGTCCATTTTGCCGTTGCGAAAAGCGCGCTCAGTGAATTCGCCCGGACGTGCCGCGCGGGCGCCGGCGCGCAAGCACGCTTCAAGGAGCTTTGCAGAAACCAGCATTCCTCCGTGGCAACTGATCTCGATCAAATCCTCCCCGGTATAACTGGCCGGAGCGCGGTGGACGGCAAGCATCACTTGATCGATCAATCGGCCTTCTGAGCCAAAAATCTCGCCAAGATGCTGCACGCGTGGCTCAAATTGCGACGGCGTCTCTTTGCCATGGAAGATTTTGTCCGCTACCTCGATCGCATTCGCGCCTGAGACGCGCACCAGCGCGATAGCCCCTTCCCCGGGTGGCGTGGAGACGGCAGCGATGGTGTCGGAAACGGTCATTACCCTCGCAAATTGTAGGGCAACCGCTCCGGTTGCCAAATTGCGTGAACAACATCCCTTTGGTGCTGTTCATAGCGGCAGAGCCCTGCCGCACTGCAAGACGTGACCGCCCTGGAAAGCCTCTATGACGCGGTGACGTCTTGGAGTCCGGGCGGTGCTCCGCCACTTTTCATTTAGATTTCTGTTTCCCATTAATCGCCCATCACCTTCTTCAGTGCCGCGACGCATTTCTTGTTCTCCTCCATTGTGCCGACCGAAATACGGATCCATTCGGGCAAGTTGTACCCTTTGAGCGGGCGCACGATGATGCCGCGCCTCAGGAGCTTCTCGAAGATCGCATGCCCGTCCCCAACATTTATCATCACAAAATTCACCGTCCCAGGCACAAAAGGAATTTTCATTTTGGCTAATTGTTCGTGCAAATAAGCGCGACCTTCATCGACCACCCGCTTGGTATCGCGCAGATGCTCGTCATCTTCCAGCGCTGCCAGCGCGCCGACTTGAGCGATGCTGTTCACGTTAAATGGCTGCCTTGTTTTATGGAGCACCTGAACCAGATCAGTCGGCCCAACGGCATAGCCGATACGCAAGCCGGCCAGCCCATGAATCTTCGAAAACGTGCGCAGGACAACAATGTTCCTTCCTTCGCGAACGAATCGTAGCGTATCAGGCGGATGATCAAGGAATTCGAAATAAGCTTCATCGAAAACAACGATCACATTTTCAGAGATACGCGACATGAAATGGTCGATTTCCCTCTGCGAAAGCAACGTCCCGGTTGGATTATTCGGGTTGGGGACAAAAATGAGACGGGTTTTCGGCGTGATCGCGGCCAGCATTCTGTCCAAATCCTGCTGATAATCGGGGCTGGGCACTTCGATCGTGTGCGCGCCAAACGACGTCGCGATCAATTTGTAGACGACAAACGCATACTGTGACGTGACCACATCGTCACCGGGATTGAGAAACGCGTGACCAAGAAACTCGAGCACTTCATTTGAACCATTGCCGAGAATCACGTTCTCCGCGCCGAGGCCGAGTTTGGCGGCCACTGCGTTACACAGGCAAAACCCGCCGCCGTCCGGATACAGGTGGCCTTTTTCCAATGCCTCACGCATCGCCTCCAATGCTTTGGGAGAGGGACCCAGCGGATTTTCGTTGGAAGCCAGCTTGTTGATTGCGCCTGGATCGAGGCCAAGTTCGCGGGCCGTTTCTTCGATTGGTTTTCCCGGTTGGTAAACCGTGATCTCGCGCAGTTGCGGGTTCGCCAGGTCCCAGATCGAAATCATGGAATAATGGAGTAGTGGAGTAATGAAGTAATGACAACTTCATTAGAGTTGTCGTGCCACCGCTCCATCGGTTACAATGTCGACAATGGCCGAAGGCGAAATCATCTATCTAGATAACAACGCTACTACCCAGCTCGATCCCGCTGTGATCGAGGAGATGCTGCCTTTTTTGACCAAGTATTACGGCAACCCTTCGAGCGGATATGCCTTCGCGGCCACCGCGAGGAAAGCCATTAATCTTGCTCGCGAACGGTTGGCGGCGTTGCTGGGGTGCGAGCCGGCAGAAATCGTTTTCACCAGCGGCGGGACCGAATCCAATAATGCCGTGATCAATTCCGCGCTGCAGTTTGAGACGCGCGGAAAACGTGTGGTCACGAGCGCCGTTGAACACAGTGCGGTGCTGCGCCCGTGCCAGGATCTCGCAAAACGAGGATGTGACGTCACATCTCTCGGCGTGGATAGGGATGGCAATCTCGACCTAGCCGAATTGGAGGCCGCGATTCTTCCGGGGACAACCCTCGTTTCAATCATGTGGGCAAACAACGAGACCGGCGTGGTATTTCCCATCGAGAAAATTGCTGAAATCTGTCGTGAGAAACGTGTGCTGTTTCATACGGACGCCGTGCAAGCGACCGGGAAAATCCCGATGCGTCTGCGCGATTCGCCGATCAATTTTCTTTCCCTTTCCGCGCATAAATTTCACGGCCCAAAAGGCGCCGGCGCGCTTTATGTCAGCCGGCAAACCCGCTTCAGTCCGCTGATCGCCGGCGGCGGCCAGGAAAATGGTCGCCGTGGCGGGACGGAAAATGTCGCGTCGATTGTCGGTCTCGGAAAAGCGGCCGAGCTCGCCTTGAAATATCTCGCAGAAGGCCAATGCAACATTCGCTCCATGCGCGATCGATTTGAGAAGTTTATGCTCGAAGCCGTGAGTGGGGCATCTGTCAACGGCGCGGGCGCGGCGCGACTCCCAAACACGTCGAGTCTTTCATTTCAAGGCATCGAATCTCCGTCTGCGCTTCTCTTGTTGGCTCGACAAGTTATTTATTGCTCGGCCGGCTCGGCCTGCCGGACCGGTTCACAGGAAGCTTCGCACGTGCTGCGAGCAATGAATCCGGGCAGCGACGGCGCCCGTCGGAGTCTGCGTTTCTCTTTTGGCCGGTTCAACACTGACGCGCAAATCGATCGCGCGATCGAAGTCGTTCCGAAAGTTATCGAAAAGCTGCGCCAAAGCGCTGCGCGGACGCCCGTAGCCGCAGCTGTGTGAGGCGTTCGTTGAGGGCGCAAGCGAAAACAAATGTTGCTTCGCCAAGCGGGCATATATCGCTCTGAGCCTATGCCCGGTTCGACAACTTCTCTGCAGCGCAATATTGTGCGGATCTGTTGTTATCGTGATGGAAACACCGCGTGATCCCAATGCTTCGCGTTACGAGCATGTGGGCAAGGGTCTGCGCCGGGGCGATCTCGATCGCGATCCAATCAAACAATTTGGAAACTGGTTCACGGCGGCCATTGAAGCCGGTATTCGCGATGTCAATGCTATGAGCCTGGCCACAGCTGGCGCTAATGGCAGACCATCAGTCCGCATTGTGCTGCTGAAAGGTTTCGACCACGATGGTTTCGTGTTTTTTACCAATTACGAGAGCGAAAAAGGAAGGCAGCTCGACGCCAACCCGTACGCGGCGCTGGCATTTTACTGGATCGAACTGGACCGACAGATTCGCATTAGCGGGAGAGCAGAAAAAACTCCGCGCGAAGAATCGCAAACCTATTTTCATTCGCGTCCCGTGGGCAGTCAGCTGAGCGCCTGGGCGTCGCGTCAAAGCCAGGTCGTCGATGGACGGCGCGTGCTGGATGCGCGCATGGCAGAGATGACCGAGCGCTTCGGTGACAAGCGCATTCCGTTGCCGCCGCATTGGGGCGGATACAGGGTGAAACCGGAGACGATCGAATTTTGGCAAGGTAGACCCAACCGCCTGCACGATCGGTTTCGTTATACTCGCCGGAAGAACGGCGGTTGGTTGATCGAGCGGCTCGCGCCGTGAGAATGACGAAGCACGAATGACGAATGACGAATGACGAACGAAACCCGAATACTAAAATGAAAAACAAGGCAGGAACAAATATTGTTTCGTGATTCGGATTTTGTCATTCCTTCGTCATTAGACATTCGGCATTCGTCATTCTCAGAAGGACCGTTCATGAAGAAAAATCTGAATGACAAAGTCGCCATCGTTCAGGGCGACATCACGAACCTCGACGTCGATGCAATCGTAAACGCAGCCAATACGACACTCCTCGGCGGCGGCGGGGTCGACGGTGCGATTCATCGCGCCGCTGGACCCGAGTTGCTCGCTGAATGCCGGACTCTCGGCGGTTGTCGACCCGGCGAGGCGAAAATTACTCCCGGATATCATCTGCCAGCGCGCTTTGTCATTCACACGGTTGGTCCGGTTTGGAAAGGAGGCGAACACCATGAGCCTGAGACCTTGGCGAATTGTTATCGGAATTCGTTGCAACTCGCGGTCGAAAATGAAATCAAAACGATTGCTTTCCCGGCAATCAGTTGCGGCGCGTATGGCTATCCGATTCCAGACGCAGCCCAAGTCGCGGTGAGTACCGCGCGGGATTTTCTTGCGACTGATGACAACATCGACAAAGTAACTTTTGTTCTTTGGGGCGAAGATATTTATGACGCGTACCGGCAATTGTTGTAGCCGGCGACCTGTGGGCGGCGCGACACACGCGTTGCGTGGAGATCAGCGCCGCGTCTCGCAGAGCGAAACGGCAGAAGTGGAGAAACGCAATCAGGCCGCCGGATACGATTGCATTTGTGTATGACTAATCCGAACGAAAACAATCTTACGAGGGACGAACCGCTGCCGACGCCGGTTCAGCCGGGCGAGCAACAAATTAGCTCGGGTGGGCGTGAGCAGTTTCGTCAAGCAACAAACAAATTTTCCACGGCTGTGAGCCACACGTGGGATGAAACAAAGGAGAAAGCCAGCCGTGCGAAGGAGCGCACTGAATATTTC
>QHPC01000360.1 GCA_003218915.1 Verrucomicrobiota bacterium | reverse complement strand
TGAACAAATCAGCCGATTGAAAGAAGTGTACGTGCGTGTCGATGTACCCCGGCAAAATAAATTTGCCGACGCAACTGACCTGTTTGCCGAGCGTGGCGGCGTCCTGTTTGCCCATCGAGACCCGCTCAATCTTGTCCCCGTTGATGACGATCGTGGCATTCGGCAGCACTTTGCCATCGGCCGGATTGATCACCGTCGCGCCGACAAGCGAAATTTTTTCGGCGCGGAGCGCAGCTGTCAACAGTGAGAACGCGAGTACGAGCGCGACCCTAATTTTCATGCGAGAGATTCCTCCAACCTTCGCATAAAGCTACGGCTTGGCAGGCGACTTTGCTTGGAATGACAAAAATTATTCCTTTGATTCCGGCACAGCTTTCTGAGCGGCTTGAAATCCGATCTTCGAGTGCGTGCCGTCGCAAAACGGTTTCTCGGTGGAAGCGCCGCAGCGGCAGAGTGCCATTCGCTTTTCGACAGGGAATTTGTTTCCATCCGCGTCGATCAATTCCACTTCGCCCGTCACGATGTAAGGGCCGTTCTTGATTGTTTCGATTATTGCCATGGTTGGATAATAACGCGCGTAACTGATGGGTCGAGCGGCGACGTTCTGGGGAGCGCACGCTTGTAGCGTGCTGGTCGCCGTATTCTACGGCGACGAACTTTGTCT
>QHPC01000359.1 GCA_003218915.1 Verrucomicrobiota bacterium | reverse complement strand
CGCGCGATCTCACCCAAAAGTTCGATCGCTCCGTTGGGAGCTTCACATGGTTCTCTGATGCCAGTAACGGCGGTCTTTTCTTTGCGGCGGAAGATAACGGTGAATCTCCGATCTACGCGCTTTTCCTCGATCGTGAACAGCCAACTCGAGGACCGCCACTGCATGCTGATGATCTTGTCTGGCAAGAGAAGACTAGCACACTCTTCATTACCCGAATGTCTATAGCTGCGCCTAACGAGGTCTGGCGTTTTGACCTTTCGGGAGAAACACTCGGAGGAACCATCGAGCCCAAACCCGTCACCCATATGAACGACGCGCTGTTATTGCAAATCGACATGCAGCCCTTGGAGTCGTTCACGTTTAAGGGCGCGAATAACGACGAGGTTCAGGGATTCATGGTCAAGCCGCCCGGGTTCGATCCAAACAACAAGTATCCACTGAAATTTTTGCTCCACGGCGGACCACAAGGGGCGTGGGGAAATTCGTGGACGTATCGCTGGAACGCGGAGTTGTTCGCGGCGACCGGAAATTATGTAGTAGTGATGATCAATTTCCACGGGTTGACCGGTTACGGACAGAAGTTTACCGACTCGATCAGCGGCGATTGGGGCGGCAAACCATATGTCGATCTGATGAAGGGACTCGATTACCTCGAAAAGACCTATCCGTTCATCGATAGGAATCGCGAGGCGGCGCTGGGGGCGAGCTACGGCGGTTACATGGCCAACTGGTTGTTAGGCCACACGAACCGGTTCAAATGCATCGTCTCACACGACGGCACGTTTAACGCTGAGTCGGCGTACGGCACGACCGAGGAACTCTGGTTCATGAATTGGGAATTCGGCGGTCCGCCGTGGAAGAAACGAGACGTTTACCGGAAATGGTCGCCGCACGAATATGCGCAGAATTTCAAAACACCAACTCTGGTCGTGCACGGCCAGAACGATTATCGGCTCGATGTGTCGCAAGG
>QHPC01000197.1 GCA_003218915.1 Verrucomicrobiota bacterium | reverse complement strand
CGCGCCGCTCACGATCGACCAGGTGCGCGAGTTGTTGAACAAAAACAAGTAGCGCGCAGGCTGGCCGCGCTATTGTTGATCATGCAGCCGGATGAAGCTCTCGCGTTGTTAAGTAAAGGCGCCACGCAAATCATTAACGAAAACGAATTGCGTGAAAAACTCGCCCTCGGCCGGCCGTTGCGGGTGAAATTAGGCGTCGATCCAACCACGTCCGATATTCACCTTGGGCACACCATAGTTTTGCGAAAACTGCGGCAGTTCCAAGACCTGGGTCACCAGGCAATTCTCATCATTGGCGATTTCACGGGAATGATCGGTGACCCGAGCGGCCGGTCTGTAACGCGGCCGCAATTGACGCGCAGTGAGGTGCAGGCGAATGCGGCAACTTACCGTGAGCAGGCTTTTAAAATTCTCGATCCCGCGCGGACGGAAACGGTGTGCAATGGCGACTGGTTTCGAGCCATGTCGTTTGAAGATGTTATTCGACTCAACAGTCGCGTGACGTTGCAGCAAATGTTGCAGCGCGAAGATTTCAAAACGCGGATCGATAACCAGCAATCGATTCGCGCCCACGAAATTCAATATCCAATCATGCAGGGCTGGGATTCGGTAATGGTAAAGGCCGACGTTGAGCTCGGAGGAACGGACCAGCTTTTTAACATCTTAATCGGACGCGATTTTCAAAAAGAGGAAGGTCTGCCGCAGCAGGTCGTTTTTCTACTCCCAATTCTCGAGGGGTTGGATGGCTCCAAAAAAATGAGCAAGAGCCTCGGCAACTTCGTCGGAATTACGGAACCTGCCGCTGAGATGTTCGGGAAACTGATGAGCATCTCAGACGATTTGATGGCGCGCTATTATGAATTGCTCCTTGGACACACTCCGCCAGCTGACATGCATCCGCTCGAAGCCAAGAAGCAGCTCGCGTTCGAAATCGTGCGGGCTTATCACTCGCTGGCTGCCGCCCAAAAAACCCTCGATGAGTGGAACACCCGCTTTAGCAGGCGCGATTTGGAACATGCCGATCTTCCTGCATTTTCAGCGACTTCAGGGGACGGCCTAGCGGCCGTCGCGCTCGTCTCGAAAGTTTATCGAGAAGTATTCAACCTGGAAAGATCGCACAGCGAAGTCTCGCGACTGATTAAACAGGGAAGCGTAGAAATCGACGGAGCGAAAATTCGCGACCCAAAGGCGACGGTGAGCCTCAAGCCGGGTCAGACTCTTCGCGTGGATAGAAAACACGCGGTGCGAGTCCGCTGATCCCCAGATACGCGGAGTTGGGAGAACGTCGCCTTCGCGGTTCTTCAGTTTACTTTGTCAGGCAGTAGCCGTCTGGAACATGGGCAGAACGCGCGAATGCTCGAGGTAGCTGGCTGCGATTCCTTCGAAGTGCGCACGAATACTGCGCAGTTCGGCCGTCACAAAACTGTCAACGAAATGCAAACGCCGATCCAGCCAGGCAAACAGCTTGTTCTTAATCTCGTAATGAACCGCCAGAGTAACTTCAGTGCAGTTTGGCCGAATCTCGGCGAAATCAACAATGCCCATCAGCGTGATATTTCCGCCTACGGACTCAAACGCATACTCATCGGACGAATCGCTCTCGACCGAGAGCAGGACCGTGTGAGCCTCGAAGCCAAGCGGACCGCGAAAGCTGAAATCGACCGTCTTGGACGAAGTCACAGTAGCCCGCGTGACCATTAAGAACTGCCGCCGATATGATTGGATGCTGGCCAGACGAGCCTTGCACTCGGCTACCGGCTGGCTCATGTGTAAGGTTTTTTGTAAAAGCATAAAAATAAGGGTTTGTTGCGGATAAAGACAGCAACACGGATGCCATTCTTGTTTCCCAGTGGAATCGCGGCCAGAGTGCCCGAAATGTGTTCATTTTTTGTACAACCCTGTATCGACGTGACACGCTACGAGTCGATCGTCGAATCAAGTATGAGTCGCCAGTCAGCGGGCAATTCGGTAAGGTTTTCCCCTAGTCCACAAAGCAAAGGAATGTCCAGAATTTTCTTGAGAATATCGGCATTGGTCACGGCGGCTATGTCGCCTGTTTCCTGAACGTTATTCAATACAAGGCCTACACAGCGCAATCCGTGTGCGAGAATGTTTTGCACCGTGAGAACCGCGTGATTCAGGCAACCGAGCCGGTTGTATGCAACGGCCAGGACCGGCATCTTCATCGCAGCTGCCAGATCGCTGACGAAATAATTGCGATGAATCGGCACCATCCAGCCGCCTGTCCCTTCCACGATGACGTGTTCAACCCGGTTCTGAAGAGAATGAAAGGCAGCGAGGATACGATCGATATCGATATCCACTTTCTCCATGAGGCTACCCACGAACGGTGCTGCAGGCGTTTTCAACCAAACCGGATTAATATCGTCAATCGTCAAGCCATCACTGCCAGCCGCCAGTAGAAATTCTGCATCTCGACGGTCTCCACAGCAGATCGGTTTCATCCCGGCGCAGGACGTGCCCGATGCCCGCAACAAATGCAAAAGCCGGGCCGCAGTATAGGTCTTGCCTACACCCGTATCCGTCCCGGTGATAAAGAGACTCACGCGACCCGCTTCACATGCTCCGATCTTTCGGTCGCACCATTCGCGCTGATGGTTTGCACCATTGACCGGAAGATCTTCGCACCATCCATACTGCCAAGTCGCGCGTCTGATCCGCGATCAGGATGAGGCATCAGTCCGAACACGTTTCGCTCGCCATTGCAGATACCGGCGATGTTTTCAATCGACCCATTTGGATTTGCTTCCGGCACAACGCGACCCTCGCTATCGGAATAGCGCAGAATCACCTGTTGATTTGCGTTGAGCTCTTGCAACGTCGCCGCGTCCGCAAAAAAGCAGCCTTCGCCGTGCGCCACTGGCAATCGAAGAAGCGAACCCTTCGGACAACCGTGTGTGAATGGCGAGTCATCGACTTCGACGCGAGTAGTAACCATGTCACATACGAACCGCAGCGAACGATTGCGAACCAGCGCACCTGGCAACAGGCCGGCTTCGCACAAAATCTGAAACCCGTTACACGTCCCGAGGATGAGCTTGCCAGCGCGCGCATCACGAATGACCGCTTTCATGATCGGCGAAAAACGCGCAATAGCGCCGCAGCGAAGGTAATCGCCGTAAGCAAATCCACCGGGCAACACAACTGCGTCAAAATCGTCCAGCGAGGTTTCCTTGTGCCAGACGTAATCGGCATGCAATCCGTCGAGTCCATTGATCGCTCTGAGGCAATCCTGATCACAATTTGAGCCAGGGAACTGAATAACCGCGAATCTCATCTCGGTTTCAGCGCGCGGCGGCGCGCTGCTCTGCGTGATAATCATTGACCACCAGGCATGCGTGAATAACGCCCGGAATCCAACCCAGCAAGGTTAAGATGAGGCTGAGAAAAAAACTGGCGATTCGACCTGTCAAGAGCACCGCAAGGGGTGGCAACACAATGCAGAAAAAGTATCGCAGCGCTTTCATCTCGGCTTCATCGTCTTTGGCTTCTTTAGTTGAGCCCGGGACCTGGGAGCTTCAGCGTCAGGCGTTTTCTCCCGACCTCCTACACCAATGTTTTGCAGTTCGTAGTCTTCAATCACTGGATTCGAGAGCAAATCGCGGCAGAGACCGCGCAATCGCTTTTCGAGATCACCGTTTTGCCCATCGATATCGATCTCCATGTATTTCCCGATTCTGACACTGCGGACTTCCGGCATCCCCAGGTGCTGCATCGCATCACGCACTGCATTACCCTGAGGATCGAGCACCGCAGCCTTCGGCATAACGATGACCTTTGCTTTCACCTCCACACCATATTTGCGTGCGTCCTGCGAACAAGCGCAATTCAAAAACACGACTACTTCAGAACAACGACGTCCAGTGCTCCCTCGCGGCGCAGGACATTGACGCCTACATCTCCTTCGTCGTGTCTGGTCAGCAAAAGATCCACGCGCGCGTCTCCTACCTTCAATCCGCGGATCGTCACCTGCTGGAGGAAACGTGGTAAGATTGGCTTTGAGAACGTCACCCTTCGTTCTGGAGCGGACACGTTCAGGCCCAGGCAGGCTTCGAGCAGGAGAAAAATAGCGCCCGACGCCCAGGATTGAGGAGCGCACGCTACAGGATAAAGCGTCGGCGCCTCGCCAGGGCGTCTCGGAAAACCGCAAAACAGTTCGGGGAGACGATGCAGATCGAGAAACAGGCTCGCATCGAGCAAGCCGGCAAGAACGGTGGCTGTCGATTCCCTAAGGTCATAGCGCGCGAACCCGGCGGCGATTAACGAGTTGTCGTGTGGCCAGACGGACCCGTTGTGATACGACATCGGATTGTAACGCGCCTCGCTGGTAGCGACCGTCCGAATTCCCCAACCGGAGAAGGATGCTTCATCTGTGAGCGTCGCCGCCACGCGACGGGCATGCTCCTGGGTACCGATACCAGCAAAAAGACAGTGGCCTGCGTTCGACGTTCGCACCTTGCAGGGCTGCTTTCTGCCATCGAGCGCAAGCGCGTACGTGGAAAGTTCGTCACACCAGAAGGTCTCTTCGAATCGTCGGGATAGGGTTTTCGCTTGCTTCGACAAATCGCGCGCCCGTGCATCATCGCCGAAGAGCTTAGCCAATTTGGCCGCAGCCACCTTGGCAGCGTAAACGTAGCCTTGCACTTCGCACAGAGCGATTGGTCCTTCGGCGGACGTGCCGTCGGCGTGGAAAATCGCATCGTGAGAGTCCTTCCAACCCTGATGGATGAGACCGAGTTTCGACCTACGAGCATATTCCACGAAGCCGTCACCATCGACGTCGCCATAATGATCGATCCATGCGAGCGCGCGCTCGACGTTCGGCCAAATAGACTCAACGAACGCGCGGTCCCCCGTACGCGTGTAGTACGCACCGGCGAGCATGATGAAAAGCGGCGTTGCGTCGATGCTACCGTAGTAACGCTTGAACGGAACTTCGCCTAATGCGGCCATCTCGCCAGCGCGTGTCTCGTGCAGTACCTTGCCCGGTTGGGCGTCTTGCGCGGGATTCTCGGTGTCCGCTTGCGTCGCAGCCAGGTACGCGAGGACACCGCGCGCGAGACTGGGATCAAACGACATGCACTGGAGCGCAGTAATAATTCCGTCTCGTCCGAATTCGGTGCTGAACCAGGGAACGCCAGCGTAAGGATATGGCCCATATGAGGTTTCGGTCCGCATCATATGGAGATCGGCAATGGAGCGATTCAGCCAATCATTGAACTGTTCGTTTGAGGCAAAAATCTGAGGCTCTCGCGCGTGCGCCGATTCCAGCGCGCTCGCCGCCTCCTGGACGACTTTTTCGTAACAAGGTTGGATTAGAACCTGCGAATCACGATCCGCTTCGCACGCGATGGCACACCGGTAGCTCGCTCCTCCCCCGGGTTCTAAACGGACTTGATAGATGGCCGCTGACTCACTTAATCGCGTGGGTGGCGGATCGAAGACGATTCGCGTCTGGCGAAGGCAGCCGTCCAATCCTTCATACGCAAGCACCAGCCCATCCTTTGCAAGCTGCGTCGGTAACCGTTGGCCACGGTGTTCGCGCCTCACACCGCGCACTTCGAAGATGTCAGCGAAATCAGCATCGAATTCGACTGAGAAGGAAAATTCCACAGCTGCGCGCCCGTAGTTGTGGATTCGAAGTCGCTCGTGGCATGTTCTCTCCCACAGAATCTTTGAACGGAAGACGTGGAGTGTTCCCTGGGGAATTACTATCTCGCCATTGCGCCACACATCGGCGTTGGTAGCATCCACAGCCAGAACGGCATTGTCCTCTCTGATAGTAGAGCTCAGCAAAAGAGGACGATCCTTTCCCAGTTTTAGGGTCAGCCGGCACAAGAATCGAGTATCCTGGTAGTATATCCCGAGCTCACCAGTGCCGAATGGCTCGATGTCGCCGAATCGATCGAAGACAGCGAACGTATCTGCTTGCTTCAGAACCCGGGTGCGGACGTCGATACGGTGGGACGACGAGCGAATGTAAAACTCGTCCCGGATGCGAATGACCTCCTTAGCCATTATGCACGCGCCTTCAACGGCTCTTCTTGCTTGCTATTAATTAACCGCTCGTACACCCGCACGTAGTCATTGGCCATTCGAGTAGCAGTGAAGCGTTGCTCGAAGACTTCCCGACAACGCTTCCGGCTCAGCTTCGGGACTCGCCGCACTGCTTCTACGGCATCTTCCAGTGCCTCCACGATGAAGCCGGTATGACCTTCTTCCATCACCTCGGGGACCGCGCCCCCGCGGTAAGCGATCACCGGTGTTCCGCAGGCCATCGCTTCGATTATCACGAGCCCAAATGGTTCCGGCCAGTCGATAGGCAAGAGCAATGCATAAGCGTTCCCCAAAAACTCGTTCTTTTCCCCGTCCCCGATCTCGCCGACATGCTCGACTAACGGATCGCCCAACAATGGTTCGATCTCTCGCTTGAAATACCTCTTGTCCACTGGATCCACCTTGGCGGCAATTTTAAGCGGAATCTGAACCCGCTTGGCAATTTCGATTGCCCGGTCCACTCGTTTTTCAGGCGAAATCCTCCCCAGAAAAGCAAGGTACCCTCCTGGGCCCTCATGGAACCGATACATGTCAGCCGCGATTCCGTGGTAAACCGTGGCCTGCCAATTCGCCCAAGGTAAAGGCTCTCTCTGCACATTTGAGATCGAGATAACCGGCATGTCTCGAAACTCCTGGTAGAGAGGAAAAAGATCCGGAATATCGAGCCGCCCGTGCAACGTCGTCACATGTGTTATCTGTTGACGGCGACTCATGGAAAAGTGCAGATAGTCGACGTGAAAATGGACGATATCGAATTCCTGGGCCTGTTGGAACACACGTTCAAGCATGACAGTGTGGTGTGCCAGGTGATCTATGCAGTGCTTGTCGAGGCGCAACGAACGCCGGCACGCCGCGACAAGGCGGGCCTTGGTTTCCGAATCCCCGCTTGCAAAGAGAGTCACGTCGTGACCCTGGCGGACCAATTCTTCAGTGAGGTATGACACCACCCGTTCGGTTCCTCCGTAATATTTCGGCGGAACGCTTTCGTAAAGCGGCGCGACCTGAGCGATTCGCATAACGATCCTAAAAACCCTCCCTAAAAAGAACTATTGAAAACCCCGGGCCAGCCCTGGCAGGTCAAGGCTACCCACCACTATCCCTAATTCTCCCGGACAACCTCGCCCGGCTTCTTATCTTCGCGCAATCCCAGAAAAACCGGTGCACGCAATTTTTTGTCCCGCGTCCACTCGGCGAATTTGATTTCACAGACGAAGACTGGATTCACCCAACGCATTTTCCGCATCAGCGAAGGTGTAATGTCCTGCACCCACTGCCCATTTTGCTTTGATGGTAAATCGACAAACGGGCAATCGTCGCGTGCTTCCTTTTGGAATTTTTTGTGCAGCATCGACAATGATTTCGCAGTGAAGCCGGTTCCGACTTTGCCCGCGAAGGCAAGCTTTTTGTTTTCGTAATAACCGACCAGAATCGCACCAAAATATTTTCGTGCACCCTGCGGCGGCGTATACCCACCGATAACGAATTCCTGTTCGTGGACACATTTGAGCTTAATCCATGCGCCGCTTCTGCGCCCCGGCTCGTAAACGGAGTTACGTTGTTTGCCGATAATTCCTTCCAAGCCGCGACGCTTCACTTCTTCGAGCAGCGTTTGTGCGTCTCCGCCAATCGCGCCTGAATAACGAACAGGGTCCCCCGCGTCGGCACAGAGTTTTTCCAGGACATTCTTGCGCGCCTCCAATGGCAGTGAAAACAGGCTTTTGCCGTCGAGCTGGAGTAGATCGAATGCATAAAAATAAACAGGACTCTTTCGCCCTTCCATTTCGCGCGCTTGCAGTAGTTGAAAAGAAGACCGGCCTTCCTCGTCGAGCGCGACCACTTCGCCATCGATCACGCATTCGCGCGCCGGCAAAGCTTTTATCGCTTCTACAATCTCCGGGAATCGCTTAGCCAGTTCGTTTTCATTTCGCGACAGCAGTGAAACTTTGTCGTCCCTTTTAACGCCGATCAGGCGGATGCCGTCGAATTTAAGTTCATAAATCCAATCGCCCGTCGATGGTGGTTCCTCAACCAGCTTCGCTTTCATCGGTTCGATGAACCGAGCTTTTGCCGAGGGCAAATCTGGCAGGGATGCCATTGTAGAGCGACCCGCCTGAGGCGGGTTGCCCCGCTTTGCGGCCGGCAGGCGATGCGCCTGCCCTACAACCTCATCCTTTTCCTTTTTTTTTAACGCGGCACGAATCCGTGCTTTGAATTGCGATGTGGGGCTCTCGTCTGATTCGCGGCCGGACTCCCACTCGGCATCGCGATCTTTTGCGATTTCCTGCATGGTGCGTCCAGTTTTCACCGAACGGTCTCCCATTTTTTTCGATATCGGCTTCGCGTCATCTCCTGTTTTCAGGATCAACCACTGGTTCTTGGTATCATCACGACCTCGAATCCGGACCAGGGTCCATTCGCCTTTTGCTTTTTCGCCGTCGAGAACGAGATGAAGCTTGCCTTCCTTAAGCGATTTCACCGGTTGTTCACCGTAAACGCGGTAATTCCCACGGTCCCATACCATCACTGTGCCGCCGCCGTACTGTCCCTCTGGAATAATGCCTTCGAACTGCTCATATTCGATTGGATGATCTTCCACTTCTACTGCCAGGTGTTTCTCACCTCGCTTCCAAGGGAGCCCTTTCGGTAGTGCCCACGATTTCAGCACACCCTCCATCTCCAGGCGAAAGTCATAATGCAAACGGCGCGCTGCGTGTTCTTGAATAACAAAACGCGACGCGCCTTTGACTTTTCGCGGTAATGGTTTGCCCCCGGCCGGCTCAGCTGTTTTCTTGAAGTCGCGTTTCCGCTTGTATTCGGCCAGTCCCATTCCGCTGTAACTTAACTGCGGATCAGCGACCTGCACGCGACGTTGTAAAGCGACTCGCGAGCCTATTTTGGTATCCGGGGTTCGCTGCGGCGAATGCCGTTACAATACCTACGCTTCGCTTGGCAGCGGCTCGCCGACGAGATAGCGAACGAAACGGCGGATGACGATGTTCTCACCCAGCTCCGAAATCTTGCCATTGAGCAAGTCCCTGATGGTCATATCGGGATTTTTAATAAAACCTTGTTCGAGCAAGCAAACGGTGCTGTAGAATTTCTCGAGTTTTCCTTCGACAATTTTGTCGGCAACATTCTCCGGTTTGCCTTTGACCTGGGCCTTGTAAATTTCGCGCTCAGCTTCGATAAGATTGCCAGGCACATCAGCGCGGCTGACATAGAGCGGGTGGGCCGCTGCAATATGAAGGGTGATGTCCTTCACGAACTCGCGAAAATTCTCGTTCCTCGCCACGAAGTCGGTCTCACAATTCACCTCCACGAGCACGCCAACCTTCCCTTGCAGGTGAATATAAGAAGCCACGACGCCTTCTTTCGTTGCCCGCGAGGCTTTCTTTCCAGCGCTGGCAATTCCTTTGGTCCGCAAAATCGTCTCCGCTTTCTCCAGATCACCGCCGCTCTCCATGAGAGCGCGCTTGCAATCCATAAAACCTGCGTTGGTTTTTTCGCGGAGCTGCTTAACTAGTTGAGGATCAATTTCGGCTGTTGTTTTCATTAAAGTGATTAGAGCGTTGAAAATGGAATCCAGCGTCGATTAACTAGCAACCATTGGTTATCAACTCGGCTGGCTAGGCTGAGACGCCAGCCATTTCGACTTGCTCGCGGATACGCGCTTCGTTGCTTGCCGAGACAATAGCATCCACGAGCTTCTGCAGAATCACGCGAATCGCGCGAATCGCGTCATCGTTACCAGCGATTGGGTAATCGATGATGTCTGGATCCGCGTTCGTGTCCACGATGGCAACCACTGGAATCCCGAGGCGTCGGGCTTCGTTCACGGCGTTTTGTTCGCGGATCGTATCGATTACCACAAGGACGTCGGGCAATTGCGACATCTCGATTATCCCGTCCAGGTTGCGCCGGAGCTTTGCCGCCTCACGATTGAGGGCAGCCAGTTCCTGCTTGCCCATCTTTTTGTACTCGGGAGATTTTTCAATCTCCTCGATGTATTTCAGCCGTCCAATGCTCTTTCGAATGGTGGCGAGATTAGTCAGTGTGCCGCCCAGCCAACGCTGATTCACGTAAAACTGGCCGCAAGCCAGCGCAGCCTCCTTTATCGCTTCCTGCGCCTGCTTCTTGCAACCGACGAATAAAATCCTGCCCCCACGGCGTGTTACTTCCTGAAGAAACTCCGTCGCCCGCCGAAGCTGAAGCACGGTTTCGTCCAAATTGATGATGTAAATCTGATTGCGCTGCTCAAAGATGAAAGGCTTCATCTTGGGATTCCAGCGCTTCGTCTGATGTCCAAAATGAACACCAGCTTCCAAAAGTTCAGGCACTAATTCTGTTGTATCTGCCATAGGAGAAAATCCGCGAGAGGGGAACTCCAGAGCGGGACGGTGAAGATGCTACAGCACCGGTCGATGCGCAACCTGAAATTCAGCTGTTTTACTGGCCTGATCAGGTCTCGTATTGGAACTCGCGGTAAGGGACTTAGGATATCGATCCTCGGCACCCCGAAACGCAAGGCGCGATCGGGTTCGGGATTGACCCGAACGGCGCGTCCTCCTTCCCAGAAAGATGTGGATCAGCAACAAGATCGGCAAAGCCAGGCCCACAGCGAGATGAAGCCAACTCGTCCATGCACGCAGGTTTTCGCCGCCCGCGTAATAAAGGCCGTAGCCGGTGATGGTTAAGACGGCGAACGCGCTCAGAAAGACCGATCCGTTTGCTCGGTTGCGGCGCGCCCGCCATGCGAATCTCACGTGCCCACTTAGGAGCATCCCAATCAGCACTAAAATTGCCATCGCTGCAGCGCCATGAATTTTCATCGCCCGGGCTTTTGCGCTCGTCTCAAAATCACCAGGCGATGCAGCAAGATAGTTCCAATACGCCCATGCCACTCCGCTCAAAAAAAGCAGTGTTAACACAGCGTACAGAAAATATCTCTGCAAGCGCTTCAATCGAATCGAGTCCCGTCGGAGGTGTCGCATGATGAGTGAAACATCCATGATGACGCACCATTGCGCTCGAGCAACAACGCATCCGCCTGATACTGCGCCAGCAATCCCGCAGCTTTTTCACGCAGTGCGAAGATGACTTTGGTCAGCGCATCCGCGGCCATGCATTCCGCGGCGGCTACGCTTACGCTGATTAGTTCGCGTCCAGATTGACCGGTTCGCCCGTCAAGCAATGGGCCCACATATTTGCCCCGATATTTTCGACGCTCGAAATAGATTCCCGAAGTTGCCATGGCCCGCTCGCGCAACCGCACCGCCCCGGCAACGCGTATCGGATCTTTGGGATGTCGCAGATGAATAAGCTGCGATGCCGGCCCAAATGTCCTCAGATCACCGCCGGCGTTTACGATTCCGCACCCAATCCCGTTTTCCTTCAATGCATCGACCGCCCGATCGACCGCAAAACCCTTCGCGATCCCGCCAAGATCGACAATCAATTCGCGGCGGAAAAAGATCTCGTAGTTACGGCGAAGAAAAATATCACGCGAGCTCGCGGTTGGACTAAACTGATAACGACGACGAGGAAGATAATTCCACTTCGTGAGCCACGGAGCGACGGTAATATCGAACGTGCCAAGGCTCTCTTCGGCAAACCGCTTCGAGGCCTTCATAACCTGCCAGGTCCACGGATGCACGATCACACCTTTTGGAAAGGCGTCGCGATTCATACGCGAGACGTCACTTAGAGTGTCATGAAAGCTCATCAAGCGATTCACGCGCTCAATCGCATCGAACCCACCTTCGATTCCACGGACGAGTAATCTTTCGTCGTGCCCACGCGCCGTGATTTCGACAAATGTGCCTAGCAATGGGCGACAGCGACGAATCTCAATGTTTGAGTGCGATTTCATAAAATGCCAAAAGGCGTTTCACGCCGTCAGTGATGTGCCGGCAACTCAAAGTTGCTCCGCTGATGTTTTTGATGTCACTATCGAGTTTGAGCGTCGATTTGCTGGTCTTACCGACAAATTGGGCGCGCCATTTTTGATCCCGAATCTGGCCACCATAGGTCTCGCGATAGTCCATGATTTCAATCTGCTTGACCGATCCATCAGCGGTGAGACCGGCCGCATAAGTGATGAATTCGTGTTTACCGACAACTTCATCGGCTATGAACCAACCACCACCACTTACACGCCAGACCTTCTGTTCATCGTGCAAGACGCGGACGCCGCTAGCCCGCTCAATGACTTTGCGTTGAACGCTCGTCAGCGTCACGGGCGCCGCCGTGAACGATTTGCCGGGAAAAATTGCCTGCTGCGCTTGCTCGACGGTGAGGTATTGAATGGCGAATGCCGAGGGGGCGATTAACGCGGAGGCTGGGAGCGCGATGAAAACAAATTCCGACTTCATTGCGCGCTAAAAATTAAATCCCACTTTTAACCGAAACAATTGTCGCGTTTCCTCAGCGAAGATCTGCCCATCGGCCGGCTCGTCTACACCCTTCCCGTATACCTGATAGTTCCAGGTGAGTGTGGCCCACCAGCGTTCCTGCGAGTAATGGATGCTCGGACCAGCATAAAAAACGCGATGCTCGAAATTATTCAGATCGAAAAGCGGATATTCCCATCTCGTATGAATTTCCACGCCCGCGTACCAGTTTGGAGCAACGCGATAGGCCAGACCAGCTGCGCCTTCGAAAGAGAGTTCTCTCGGATATTGCTCGGCAGGCTGTTTGCCCCAGGCCCATTCCGCGCCAAGATCGAGAGCGCAAATTACCCGATCCTCCAGAAAGTCTTTTTGGAAATCGATCTCGGGTTTGATGTAGCGTTCATGTTGATCGAGCCCATCGACTTCGTCGTGCAATAAATAGCCACCCTGCAATCGTAATGCGATGCTAATGGGATCCCTTGAACGGACTCAACAAGCGATATTTAGCCGAGCCTTCAAATCCGCCGAAACGATAGGCGTTGGTGTTGTCCAATGCATCACGCTCGCCGTCGACCCCCTTGTTGTAGAAATAATGTTGGATGAGCGAAAGGCTCGCCTGGAATTGATCGGTCAATCCATATTCGGCTTCCGTTTCGAAATGAGTTCCGTAGTACGTCCCTTCGCTCTTTCCTTCGCCCAAAGTAACGAATTGATAAACCTCCCAACGGTGAGCGGGCAGCGTTTCCGCGCCGCGTACGAAACCAAACAGTTGCTCATCTCCGCGCACGATGGAAACGCAACACAAGATCGCAGCTGTAAACGCTAATCTGATTTTCATTGCTACAATTTATAACATTGCGCGATGAATCCCGCTGCCGGACGCTTGCCAATTTTTGACGCTGGATTGCAGCGCAATTCAGCGCGTGCACAGCAACACGGCGCTAACCGCTACTGGAATTTCGCAAGTCTTTCCCAGCGCACCTGACAAGGGACCCAGCAGAGATCGATAAGGAGGACGAAGACAAATTCTGCTTTCACTCCGCGGCTAAAAGTTGATCCCTACTCTGAAGCGCACGTAATATTTTTCGTGCTCATCGCCAAAGATGTAACCGTCGTTCGCGGCAAACTCCTTGTTATCCTGACTGAATGCCTGCCCGATTGGTAGCTGATGAAGAAATCCAAGAGTGGCCCACCAGCGTTCGCCACCGTAATGAATCGTCGGTCCCAGGAAGTAGGCCGAATGCTCGTCGACAGTGGCATCGGCAAATTCGTGATGATTCCAAAATTCCAAACCTGCTGACCAATTGCGCACAAAGCGGTAAGAAAGTCCGGTGAACCACTCGAACATGCCGTCGCGCTCATAACCGCCACCGTCCTCCTTTTCGAATTCGAGTTCGTAGTTGACGTTCAACGCCCAAACGAGCCGGTCTTCGAGCCAGTTCTTTTGCAGCAGGATTTTCCATTCCAATTCCGTTTCCTGGTCGCCCACCGACGGCTCGAAATAAAGAGCGAGACCGATTGGATCCTTGTAAGGACTCAGGAGCCGATAAATCCCTTCGAGCGAGACCGATTCAAAATGATAGCTGTCGAACGGTGTCGCCGGGTTATGTCCGGCATGCACGTCTTCACCGCCGGTTTCGTAATGGCCGGGCAAACGCCTGCCAGGATGCGCTGGATCTTCACCTGGAACATCGTCGTTCGCATGGACGTAATGATGGTTGAGATAGATCGCCAGCTGGAAATTATCCGTGACTCCGTATTCGAACTCCTCCCGAAAATCGATAACGCTATAGCCACCATGCTCTTTTTCCCAGCGGGTGGTAACCCATTGTTCAAATTCGCCATGACCTTTCGGGGTAAGGTCGGTCGTGTAAGTCCACGAAAAGATCGCTTCGTGCGCTTGCGCAGTGGAAACACCTAACAAGATTACAGCCGCAAAAGTTAATCTGAAATTCATGCGACGATGCATAACACCCCACGATGAATGTTGCTGCCGGACGCTTGCCAATTTTTGACGCTGGATTGCAGCGCAATCCAAGGCGTGCGCAGCAACGCGCCGCTAACTGGAATTTCGCAAGTCTTTCTCGACGTACCTGGCCAGCACCCAGAAGAGATCGGAAAGGCGATTTAGGTAGCGCAAAATCTCAACATTGAATTTCACGTCGCTGGTGCTCAGCGCAGTGATATGCCGTTCGGCGCGGCGGCACGTTGCGCGGGCAAAATCGAGAGCTGCGGAAACGGGTGTTCCCCCGGGGATGACCCAGTCCTTCGGGTAAAGCGATTTGTCGTTCTCGAGATCGACGATGACGGCAGTGATCCGATCAACCATCGCTGGCGTAGTGACCTGAAAGCCATCTTTTGCGTAGCGCTCCCGATCGCTTGGCGCCGTTGCCAGTTCTCCCATGACAGCGATCAGATCCTTTTGTGCGGCTAAGATTTCGTCGGAGACGAATTTATCGGTCCCAATGGAGCGAGCCAAACCAAGCGCAGCAGTTAGTTCATCGATACAACCATAAGCATCGACGCGCGCATCGCCCTTCGACACGCGATGGCCGTACATCAGGGACGTTTCGCCTTTATCGCCAGTTTTGGTGACGATCGACATCAGGCAAATTGTAGGGCGTTTGATCCGCTCGCGCCAGTTCGCTGACCATTTCGGGCTTCCCGTCTATGTCGCTCGGCTGCCGACGGCTCCATTCTTCGAAACGCCAATCCGTTAGACGGTGTCCGCCGCGGCGGACGCCCTAAAACAACGTCGATCTTATCCGATGGCCGGCTGTGGCTCGGCTTCTTCCATTACCGGGGCGCCAATCGGCTCACCCTTTTCGACCAGCTTGATCTCGCGGTGCTCAGGGAAACCGGTGCCGGCGGGAATCAAGTGACCCATGATCACGTTTTCCTTGAAGCCGCGCAGTTTATCGACCTTACCCAGTGTAGCCGCCTCCGTAAGGACGCGAGTTGTATCCTGGAACGAGGCAGCCGAAATAAAGCTGTCCGTTTCGAGTGAAGCCTTCGTGATGCCGAGTAAGACAGGAACGGCTTCTGCCGGCTTGCCACCTTTCTCGACGACCTTCTTGTTTTCCTCTTCGAAGTCGAGTTTGTCGACCTGATCACCCCAGAGCAGCGACGTATCGCCAGGATCGGTAATCTTCACCTTGCGCAACATCTGGCGCACGATGATTTCGATGTGCTTGTCGTTGATCTCCACACCCTGCAGCCGATATACCTCCTGGACTTCGTTGACCAGGTGCTCCTGCAGGTCCTGCGGTCCGCAGACTTCGAGGATCTCGTGAGGTACTACAGGGCCTTCGGTAAGTTGCTGACCTTTCTTCACGAAGTCGCCCTTAAACACGATAATGTGTTTGGTAAGCGGGATCAGGTGTTCTTCCTCGGCGCCGGTGTCGGGGTCCTTCAAAATCAGGCGTCGCTTTCCGCGGACAGTGCCGCCCATCTCAACGACGCCGTCGATCTTAGCAATCTCCGCCGCATCTTTTGGCCGGCGTGCTTCAAATAATTCGGCCACCCGCGGCAAACCTCCTGTAATGTCTTTGGTTTTTGCGACTTTCCGGGGCGTCTTTGCAAGTAGCGCGCCAGCACGCACCTTCTGGCCTTCTTCCACGATTACGTGGGCGCCAGCCGGGATGGAATAACTCGCGAGGACTTCCTTCTTGTCATCCACGATAACAACCTGCGGGTGCAAATCCTCCTTGTGCTCAATGACCATCGTGCCCATGAGCCCGGTCGCTTCATCAACTTCGCGTTTGATAGTCACACCTGCGATCATGTCGCGAAACTCGATCTTGCCGGTCTTATCAGTGAGAATCGGCACGTTGTAGGGATCCCATTGAACGAAGGTCTCGCCCTTCTTAACCTCGGTTCCGTCGCCTTTAGAGATCATTGAGCCGATCACCACGTTGTAGCGTTCGAGTTCGCGGCCTTCTTCGTTGTGCACACTGATCGAGCCGTTCTTGTTCAACGCGATCCAACTACCGTCGAGTGCTTGGACGGTCCGCAGGTCGTTGAAGCGCACCGTGCCGTCGTTCTTCGCCTTGATGATGGGTTGCTTGAACGTCTGGCTAGCCGTGCCGCCGATGTGGAATGTGCGCATCGTCAACTGCGTTCCCGGCTCGCCAATCGATTGGGCGGCAATAATGCCTACTGCTTCGCCGAGCTTGACGTACTGACCCGTAGCCAGATTGCGGCCATAGCACATGGCGCACACGCCTCTTCCGCACTCACAGGTAAGAACCGAACGAATCTTCAAGCTCTCCACGCCAACACGCTGAAGCTCCGCCGCGATCTTTTCATCAATCAACTGATTCGCTTTGACGATCTTTTTCTTCTTGTCCACTGGGTCAGCGATGGTTTCACAACTTACGCGACCGATAATGCGCTGGCCAAGATCCACTACTTCCTCGTCGCCCTCGTAAATCGAGCGCACCACGATGCCATTTACAGTACCGCAGTCTTGTTCGTTGATGATCACGTCCTGAGCAGCATCGACCAGTTTTCGTGTTAAATATCCGGAGTCGGCAGTCTTTAGCGCCGTGTCCGCAAGACCTTTTCGAGCGCCGTGAGTAGAAATAAAGTATTCGAGCACGCTCAACCCCTCGCGGAAGTTCGATGTGATCGGGCGCTCAATGATTTCGCCCGAAGGTTTTGCCATCAAACCTCGCATGCCTGCGAGCTGACGAACCTGCTGGCGGTTGCCGCGTGAGCCGGAATCGACCATCAAGAAGACCGGATTCAACTCCTTACGGCCGTCGTTGTGTTCCAGAGTACGAAACATCGCACTGGAAATCTCATCACCGGCGTGCGTCCAGATGTCGATGATCTTGTTGTAGCGCTCGCCATCGGTGATGATGCCCTTGCGATATTGCTGCTCAACCTGTCGAATCTGCTTATAAGCGTTTTCCAGCTCGGTCTCTTTCTCTTTCGGAATGATCATGTCCGAAATTCCAATTGAGATGCCAGCTTTGGTCGCCTCGGCAAAACCGAGTTCCTTTAATTTGTCCAGCGTGGCGACAGTCTCTGCGGGTCCTGCGATTTGATAACAGCGCCAGATGATGTCGCTGAGTTGCTTTTTGCCAGCCGGCCTGTTGAAAAATCCAAGCTGCTTGGGCCAAATCTCATTGAAAATGACACGGCCTGCAGTGGTTTCGATCGTTCTGGCCTCTGCGTTTCCGTAGATTGTTTGCTTACCGAAATCCGGATTCTTAATCCGGATCCGGTCGTGCGTGTGAACGCTTCCCTCTGCCATCGCAAATTCCACTTCGGCTGCATCGGCGAAGAGTGGGAGCCGGTGTCCATCCTTGCCCACACCGCGCGGGGTTTGGGTGAGATAGTAGCAGCCCAGCGTGATGTCTTGAGAAGGCGTGGTAATCGGCTTTCCGCTGGAAGGAGAAAAAATGTTATTCGGCGCGAGCATCAGCATGCGTGCTTCCATCTGGGCTTCCACCGAGAGCGGCACATGCACGGCCATCTGGTCGCCGTCGAAGTCCGCATTATAAGCAGTGCAAACCAGCGGATGAATGCGAATGGCTTCGCCCTCGATCAATTGGGGTTCAAAGGCCTGAATGGACAATCGGTGCAGAGTTGGCGCGCGATTGAGCAGCACCGGATGACCCTTGGTCACTTCATCGAGAATGTCCCAGACCTCCGGTGTTTGACGCTCGATCATCTTTTTCGCGCTGCGCACCGTGTGCACGTAGCCAAGGTCTTTCAGCCGGCGAATGATGAACGGTTCGAAAAGCACAAGCGCCATCTTTTTCGGCAACCCGCATTGATGCAGCTTCAGCTCCGGACCGATTACAATTACAGAGCGGCCTGAGTAATCGACGCGTTTGCCAAGCAGATTTTGACGGAAACGTCCACCCTTGCCTTTGAGCATGTCGCTCAGTGACTTGAGAGGCCGATTGCCGGCGCCAGTGACAGCGCGGCCATGTCTGCCATTGTCGAATAACGCGTCCACCGCTTCCTGCAACATTCGCTTTTCATTGCGAATGATGACGTCCGGCGTCTTAAGCATGAGCAGGTTTTTCAGCCGGTTGTTACGATTAATAACCCGGCGATAAAGATCGTTCAGGTCCGACGTCGCGAAACGTCCGCCTTCGAGAGGAACCAGAGGCCGTAAATCCGGCGGAATAACCGGCAATACATCCAGAATCATCCATTCGGGACGCGCGTGCGAATTTTGGAAGCCTTGGATGAGCTTGAGACGCTTCGCCAGTTTCTTCCGAATCTGTTTGCTCTTTGTCGCGGTCATTGCTTTCTCAAGCTCCTTGTTGAGCTTGTTGAGATCGATCTCGGCCAGAAGTTTTCTGATTGCCTCCGCGCCCATGCCTGCAACGAAATCCTCCCCGTATTGCTCCTGCGCCTCGCGGTATTCGACTTCGTTCAGCAGTTGCGTCTTCTGCAATGGCGTCTTGCCAGGATCGATGACGATGTAGTCCTCATAATAAATGACGCGCTCGAGCTGGCGTGCGCTCATATCAAGCATGAGCCCGATACGAGAGGGCATGCATTTGTAAAACCAGATGTGCGAGACAGGCACAGCTAATTCGATGTGCCCCATCCGTTCGCGACGGACGCGAGCCAGCGTAACTTCCACGCCGCACCGGTCGCAGATGACACCCTTATGCTTAATACGCTTGTATTTTCCGCATGAGCACTCCCAATCGCGCGTAGGACCAAAAATGCGTTCACAGAAAAGGCCTCCCTTTTCCGGTTTAAAGGTCCGGTAATTGATGGTCTCGGGATTTTTGACTTCGCCTTTGCTCCACGAGCGCATCGTGTCACTCGACGCGACGCCAATCGCGACTTGATCAAAACCCACGGGGCGTTCTTCGCCCACTAACTCACGCCAGGAATGTTCGTTCATGTTTTTCTAAATGATTTACAACTTAAAAATTACGCGACGCTCTCCAGAAAGGTAGGGGCCTGGCCGCCGACCTTCACGTCGAGGCCCAGGCTCTGCATTTCTTTGATCAGAACGTTGAAAGATTCAGGTGTACCCGCTTCAAGCGAGTTATCACCCTTGACGATCGACTCATAAATCCGTGTCCGTCCTTGCACGTCATCGGATTTAACGGTGAGCAGTTCCTGCAAAGTATAGGCAGCTCCGTACGCTTCCAGCGCCCACACTTCCATTTCACCAAAACGCTGACCACCGTACTGCGCCTTCCCGCCGAGCGGCTGTTGAGTGACGAGCGAATACGGTCCAACCGCACGAGCGTGAATCTTGTCAGCCACAAGGTGTCCGAGCTTCATCATATAGATGTAGCCAACGACGACCTCCTGATCGAAAGGATCGCCGGTGCGTCCGTCGAAAAGCTTTGCCTTACCGCTTTCCTGCACCCAGGTGAATCCCTCCTTCTTCCGGGCGTCATGCAAATATTCGCGAATCTGTTTTTCCTTAATTCCGTCGAACACCGGAGTCGCGACTTTGAATCCCAGCGCCTTGGCGGCAACCCCCAGATGTGTTTCGAGAACTTGTCCGACGTTCATGCGGCTCGGCACGCCCAATGGGTTAAGCACAATTTCAACGGGCGTTCCATCTGCCAGGAAAGGCATGTCTTCTTCAGGCACGATGCGAGCGACAACGCCTTTATTTCCATGACGACCGGCCATTTTATCGCCCACGCTCAGTTTGCGCTTGCTTGCGATGTAAACCTTGACCTGTTTGATGATTCCCGGATCGATATCATCACCGCTTTCCACCCGATCCATGGCGCGATCGCGTTCGAGTTCGAGCTCCGCGAACTTGTGCTCATAGGCGCCAATGATTTCGCGGATCTTATTGCGAATCGGACTCGGATCGATCTCGATGTGATCGTGCGCCGTCGCCAGCTTGCGTAAGAGCGTTTTGGTGATCTTGCGATTGGCTGGAATGATGATCTCACCGTTCTTGGCGTTTACGACATCCAGAGGAACTTTTTCGCCGAGCAAGACGTTTGAAAGTGAATCCGTCAATTGCTCGATCAGTCCGTCTTTCTTGCGCTTATGTTCTTCGCTGATGGTTTTGAGTTGTCGTCTGGTTTCCGCCGGGGTCAGTTTTTCGCGCGAAACTTCGCGACGAGACGAGACCTTTACATCCATCACAATTCCGTAAGTCCCTGAAGGAACGGTAAGCGACGTGTCCTTTACATCCGCTGCTTTCTCTCCAAAAATTGCACGCAACAAGCGTTCTTCCGGCGCCAATTCGGTTTCGCTCTTCGGGGTAATCTTCCCAACCAGAATGTCGCCCGGTTTCACTTCCGCGCCTACCCGTACAACCCCGTCGGGCCCCAGGTTGCGCAGAGCTTCTTCGCTGACGTTGGGAATGTCCCGAGTAATTTCCTCTGGTCCGAGTTTGGTATCACGCGCACCGATCTCGAATTCATCGATGTGGATCGACGTATAGATGTCTTCTTTGACCACTTTCTCCGAGATCATGATGGCATCCTCGAAGTTGTATCCATTCCAAGGCATGAACGCGACGAGCACATTGCGTCCCAGAGCCAGTTCGCCGTGATCGGTGTTTGGACCGTCGGCGATGACTTGACCGCGTTTCACGTGCTGACCTTTGCGCACAGTCGGTTTCTGGTTCACGCACGTGCCGGCATTTGACCGCATAAATTTGCGGAGCTCATAAACGTGAATCCCAGCCTCCGGATCAGTCTTGAGCTTCTTCTTGCTCTCCGGGAGATGCCCATCTTTCGTGACAACGATTTGGTCAGCCGTAACCGAAGCCACCTTGCCGCTGTCGGATGCCAGAACAACCGCGTGAGAGTCTCGCGCCACTTTCTCTTCCAGGCCCGTGCCCACGAGCGGCATCTCGGAAACGACGAGAGGAACGCCCTGGCGTTGCATATTGGAGCCCATCAGCGCCCGGTTTGCGTCGTCGTGTTCGAGGAACGGAATGAGGCCCGCCGCCACAGATACAAGCTGCTTCGGCGAGACGTCCATGTAATTCACTTTGGAGGGATCGACTTCCAGAAAGTCGCCGCGGTAGCGCACGGATACTTTCTCACCCGTGAAATGTCCGCGTCCGTCAATAGGCGCATTGGCTTGCGCAACGAGAAAATTCTCTTCGCGATCAGCAGTAAGATATTCGATCTGGTCCGTCACGCGGCCCTTTTCCACCTTGCGATACGGCGTCTCGATGAAACCAAACTCATTGATGCGCGCGAAAGTGCTCATCGAGCTAATCAAGCCGATGTTTGGCCCTTCCGGTGTCTCGATGGGACAAATGCGCCCGTAATGAGACGGATGCACGTCGCGCACCTCGAAACCGGCGCGCTCCCGACTGAGACCACCCGGCCCAAGAGCCGACAAACGGCGCTTGTGCGTTAATTCTGCGAGCGGATTCGTTTGATCCATGAACTGCGACAGCTGTGACCGGCCAAAGAAGTCGCGGATGACCGCGCTGAGTGCTTTTGGATTAATCAGCTTCTGCGGGGTCATGCCGTCGACATTGATATCGAACAGAGTCATGCGCTCCTTGACTAGGCGCTCCGTGCGAGCAAGACCGACACGGCACTGGTTCGCCAGTAATTCACCAACGGTGCGCACACGGCGGCTGCCCAGATGATCAATATCATCGAGGGTGCCTTCGCCCCGTCGAAGATTGATCAGGTATTTGATCGCAGCGATAAAATCCTTGTCCGTTAGAATCCGCTCCGTAGAATCAACGTTGATCCCAAGCTTTTGATTAATCTTGTAACGGCCCACACGTCCGAGGTCGTATTTCTTCGGATCAAAGAAGAGCCTTTTTAGCAAAGCACGCGCATTGGCCACAGTCGGCGGATCGCCAGGGCGAAGACGCCGGTAAATGTCCTTGAGCGCTTCTTCCTGGTCGTGCGCGGGGTCTTTTCGAAGCGCCTTCACGATGGTGTCATCGTTTGCGATGTCGATCACTTTCACCTCGTGAATTTTGAGCGCCATGATCTGGCGCACAGTCGCCAGGGTAAGGGGTTCGAATGCACGCGCCACCGTCACGTCGCCATCGCGGATTTCCGCAGTCAGCACTTTGGTGGCCAGCTTTTCTTCGTCGAGTTTCTCACTCAGCTTCAGGGTCTCGATATTGTAAAAAAGTTTGATGACGTCTTCGTCGGATCCGTAGCCGAGGGCGCGAAGGAATGTAGTGGCAAGAAACTTCCGTCGCCGCTTGCGTCGATCGAGATAAATGTAAAGAAGGTCAGCCGTATCAAATTGAACCTCGATCCATGATCCCCGGTCCGGAATGATCCTGAAACTATAGAGCACCTTGCCGTTTACGTGGACGGTAGATTCAAATGCGATCCCCGGAGAGCGGTGCAACTGGCTTACGACTACGCGCTCTGCGCCGTTAATGACGAAGGTCCCTTGGGGCGTCATCAGCGGGATCTCGCCCATGTAGACTTTCTCTTCTTTGGTGCCTTTTTCTTCGCGCAATTGGAAGGTGACATGCAACGGCGCGCTGTAGGTCTGTCCTTCCCGCTGCGCCTCCAACGCGCTTAATTTGGGCTCGCCAATCTCATAGTGACTGAAATCGAGCACCGCTTTCTCGTCGTAGCTCTCGATTGGAAAGACCTCTTTGAAAACAGCCTGGAGTCCCTGATTTTTCCGCTTTGAAAACGGGACGTCTTTCTGAAGGAAATCAACGTACGAGTTTGCCTGAACCTCAATTAGATTCGGCGGTTCGATCCCTTCCTTGATGCTTCCGAAGTAAATACGTTCCGACATAAACTACTAGCCAAGAATTAGCCTCGCAACGTCCACCCCAATCGTGGACGAAACGGGCGAGATTTAAGGGCTCAGCAGCGAGCGAAGGGCACAAAAATGCATCCAAAACAGCGGTTTGTCAAATTCACCGCCCTTTTGCTGCCTTTCCTGTGCTTTGCCGTTGAGCGCCGAGTTAAAAATAAGTTCTGCCTGCCTCTAACCAGAATAAGATATTAGTCTGAAATTTCCGCTCCGCAAGGAAAATCTGCGGCGGACGGCCTATAAACTCATCCGCCTCAGTCACTGATAGGAACCAAACAATCCCGACTTAGCGAGTTGTCGCACTATTTAATTTCAACTTTCGCACCGGCGGCCTCGATCTTTTTCTTGATCTCGTCCGCCTCTTCCTTTGTCACGCCTTCCTTGATTGTCTTGGGTGCGCCTTCCACAAGCGCCTTAGCTTCCGCGAGGCCAAGTCCCGGCACGGCGCCACGAACCTCCTTGATCACAGCAATCTTGTTCGAGCCCATCTCTTTTAAGATCACATCAAAGGTAGTTTTCTCTTCTGTCGCCGGAGCTGCCGCTCCGCCAGCGCCCGCTGCGGCTGGACCAGCCGCCACTGCGACCGGAGCCGCTGCGCTTACACCCCACTTTTCTTCCAGTTGCTTGACCAACCCGGCAATCTCCAGCACCGACAGGCTGCTGAGTTGCTCCACCAATTTATCTGTGTCTGCCATTTCTTATTTCCTCCAATTGCCGCTTCCGAAAGCCTTCGGAAAATTAAGGCCAATAGCCACTGGCCCGGACAGTTTTTGTTTCAATTCCCGTCCCGCCATTGCGAGCGGAAAAACCATCTTACGCCGTCGCTTGCGCGGCCGCGCCCTCCTTTTCTGCCTTCGCTTTCAGTAACCGTGCCAACAAAGAGCCAGGTTCATTCAGTAAGCGCACCAAGCGTGTCGCGGGAGACAAGAGTAGCCCGAGCAATTGCGCCTGCAAAATTTCGCGCGACGGCAGATCCGCCAACTTCTCCAATTCCGCGGCAGAAAGAACAGCCCGGTCAACAAAACCAATCTTCAGCGCTGCGATTTTAAATTCAGCCGCGAACGTCTTGAAAATTTTGGCCACGGGCGCCACATCGTTCTCACCTGTCACAACGGCTGTCTGACCGGTCAGCATTTCGCCCGCATCAGCAAAACCAGAATCAGTCATGGCACGTTTGAGGAAATTATTCTTCACGACGTGCACTTCCGCGCCGGCTGGAGCCAGCCGGTTCCGCAATTCACTAAAATCGCCGACCCTCATCCGCTGGTAGTCGGTTACGAGCACGAAAGGAGAGCGTTTCAACTTCTCGGAAAGATCGGAAACGACGCTGGCTTTTTCTGGTCTCATTTTATTTTCGATATTCCGTCTCTAAGCCTACACGTTTAAATACGGTGCCGGATCAACGCGAACTCCGGGAGACATGGTCGCACTGATTGTCAGGCCTTCAAGGTACCGCCCTTTCGCTGACGCGGGACGAGCTCGAACGACCGCATCAATTACCGCGTTTCCGTTTTCCACCAAAGCATTTTCCTCAAATGAAAATTTCCCAACAGGCACCGCCACGTTGCCGTTTTTATCCAGTTTAAACTCCACGCGGCCTGCTTTCACTTCCTGTACAGCCTTGGCTGTGTCGTCCGTTACTGTGCCAGTACGGGGATTCGGCATCAGTCCGCGCGGTCCAAGAACCTTCCCCAGCTTTCGGACCTCTGCCATCGCTGCTGGCGTTGCGATCGCGACATCAAAACCCTGAAAACCTTCCTGACACTTCTGGATTAGATCTTTCATCCCAACAAACTCCGCGCCCGCCTCCCTGGCTGCCTGCGCGGCCTCGCCCTCGGCAAAAACCAGAACCCGCACTTTTTTGCCACTGCCATGCGGAAGCGGACAGGTCCCGCGAACCATTTGATCAGATTGCTTGGGATCAACACCAAGCCGAAATGAGACGGTTACGGTCTGATCAAACTTTGTCGACGGAAATTTTTTTAACGTCGAGACGGCCTCATGAAGACTGTAAGTCTTTGCCCGATCTACCTGTTGCGCCGCTGCGCGATAACGTTTGCTTCTATTTCTTTGCATGTTGATTTGCAGTTCCATCGCCCCGGCCTCTTGAGAGAAAACACGGGGCTCCTGCCGAAACATTAAGCCGCTCAGTCCAGCGGCGGGGCGTTCAACTTAGCGGCTATCTTTTCCTTGTCAAAATCAACTTTAGTGACGTCGACTCCAACACGGCTAATCCGCTGGGTCTCCAACTTCTGTCGGCGCGGTTATCTTGGTAGCGTGTTGAACAATCGGCCCGTTCCTAATGATTTTTCCCTCTTTCATCACAAAGAACACTCGCTCTGTTGCAGTAATATCGATAAGCGGATCGCCCGGCATCGCAATGATGTCAGCGAGCTTTCCCTTTTCCAAGGTGCCAGTTTCGTTCTGACCGTGTGGAAAAACGGCGGCATCGGTGCCAAAAGAAATTCTCACTCCTAATTTTACAGCGTTGCGAAACATGTCCGAACGCGCAGCTGCTGCGGCTTTCGCTTTGGCCTGCAGCGCTGGTGGATAATTCTCCAGCTTGCTCATGATCCATTCGGTGGCCATAAGTGTAGGGGTCAGGAAGACGCCCTTGTTTTTCATCCGGGTAAGCGTTTCCGGTTTCACAAATGAGCCGTGTTCAATGGAATCAACGCCGGCGTCGATCGCTTCCCGGGCAGCCTGGTCGCCATGACAATGCACTGCCACTTTTTTGCGCAAACGATGAGATTCATCAACGACTGCCGCCATCTCAGCCGGCGTCAATTGTGGGGTGTCCACTTCGTCTGTTAAAGAAAGTACGCCGCCCGACACTGCAGCCTTAATCACATCGGCGCCATTTTTGACTTCGAACCGCACTGCTTTTCGCGCGTCGTCCGGACTATCGATAATTCCATCCGTGTAATCCGGCTCACGCCCAAAAAGAAAATCACGGAATCCGCTGGTCGGATCGAAGTGGCCGCCGCTGGCGCCGATTCCCTTAGTCGCAACCAACATACGTGGACCAACGACTACTCCTTGGTTAATCGAATTGCGCAGAGCAACGTCGACAAACTCGCGGCTGCCCACGAATCGGCTTCCGAGATCGCGCACGGTAGTGAAACCGGCTTCGACAGTGGCGCGCGCGTGCGCCGTGGCAATGATTGCCTGCTCGGAGACATTGAGATCGAGCTCTTTCAGTCGGCGCACATTGTAATCGCGGGAGTAATCCAGCGTCAGATGCGTATGTGCGTCCATGAATCCAGGCGCGAGCGTGGCGTCGCCCAGATCGATCACCTGCGCACCGTTTCGAATAGCCAGATTGCTACCAACATCGACAATCTTATCGTCTTGAACGATAACCACGCCATTTGGGATGAGCGATTTCGATTTCCCGTCGAACAAGCGTGTGGCTTTCAGCGCAATTACATTGTCGGCCGCCCGAACTGGAATCGCCCC
>QHPC01000026.1 GCA_003218915.1 Verrucomicrobiota bacterium | reverse complement strand
AGGAGAGGCAAAAGCTTTGCCACGGTGATCACGGTCACCGCACCCGCGCCTTGGCGCACACCGCGGATATTAATTAGTACGAGCGAACCGTAAACGGCGAGGATGACGACAATACGCATCATGGGGCCGCCGAGGAATGGAATTACGAGCGCGACTGAATTTGCGAGAACGTTTACGACGCCGGCAACTGCGCCGAGAGCAGTAAGAAAATAAAGCATGCCGGCGAGAAAGCCGACGTAACGACCAAATGCGACTTCAACATACGCGTAAAGGCCACCGGTCAGGGATACCCGGCTGCCCGCAATTGCGAAGCAAGTAACGAACAACACCATCGCAACCGCACAACAAACAAATGCGAGTGGGGCCGCGGGTCCCAGTTCTCCCGCAACCGTCGCCGGAATCACGAAAATTCCTGCACCAATTGTAGAGCTGACAATGTTGGCAGTCAGAGCTGGAATTCCAATTCCTCGGACCAGTTGATGATCGACACGCTCCGCTTGTTGGATCGACAGCGTCGATTCATCAGCCATTGGCGCATCCTGCGTGATTCAGTTGTCTAACGCAAGAGTGCGCGCTAGCTTCGCGGCCGAGGGTCGTTTTTTCGAATGGCGGGTACTTTTAGCGCGGCACGTGGGGTGGAACGCCTCTCCTTGGTGAAGGAGAGGGGGAAGGTGAGGATCGAGTCCCAGATCGCTAATTGTTCCGACCCCTCACGTTCATCCTCTCCCTTTATCTTAAGGGGCGAGGCGCGTAAGCACGTAGGCCTCCACCTTAGGCGGGCGCTCCGTGCCCCAATAGCCGGGCCCACAAGACCCAATATCCTGTGGTCGGACCTCATCAAAAACCCTCCAAATTGTGTGTTTTTCGCTTGTAACCATTCTGCGCCTGCTGTATTGACCTCGTGAGGCCCGAGGTTTGGCCTACCATGCATTTACAATCGCTCGAGCTTCTCGGCTTTAAGTCGTTCGCCGACAAAACGCTCCTTAGTTTTCACGAAGGCATCACCGCTATCGTCGGGCCGAACGGTTGCGGAAAATCCAATGTGCTGGACGCGGTGCGCTGGGTACTCGGCGAGCAATCTGCAAAATCCTTGCGCGGCGATGAGATGGCTGACGTGATCTTCGACGGCAGCGAGGCACGCAAGCCGGTGGGATTCGCCGAGGTATCACTGACTTTCACTGATTGCGCTGACGAGCTCGGCATCGACTGGCATGACGTGCGTGTAACTCGGCGCGTCTATCGCGAAGGCAACTCCGAATACCTGCTAAACAAAACGTCCTGTCGACTGCGCGACATCCAGAATCTCTTCGCCGACACGGGTATCGGGCGTGCTGCGTACTCAATGATGGAACAGGGCAAGATCGATATGATCCTGAGTTCGCGCCCCGAAGATCGACGCGCAATTTTTGAGGAAGCAGCAGGAGTCACAAAATACAAGACGCAAAAACGCGAGGCACTGCGCAAATTAGAAGCGACCGAGGCGAATCTCCTGCGCATCGGCGACATCATTAAGGAAGTAAAACGCCAAATCGGTTCGTTACAGCGCCAGGCGGGCAAAGCGCGGCGTTACCAGGCAATGCACGACGACCTTCGCGTCCTTGATACTCATTATTCGCGCAAGCAACTCGAAGCGCTCGAAGCTGACCTCGCCCACTGTCAGGCTGAGATTGCGCGTCTCGGCGAATCAGAAGATTCCACTCGCACCAAAATCGACGCAGGCGAAAACGATTTGGCCGAGCAACGCCGCGCCCTGGAAGAAATCGATGCGCAGATTGCGAGCAACCGCAGTGAACTTCAGCGTCTTGAAAGCGAAATTAACGCGCACCGAAATCGAATCCAATTCAATCGGCAGCGGGCCGAGGAATTGAACGAACTGGTTGAACGCTCTCGAAACGATATTGCGGCTGCTGAAACTAAACGCGCGCAGCAAGGCAAGGAAATTCAAGAGGCCAATGCGCTGATTGAAAAGACAGAGGGGGCCCTGCAGTCCAAGGAAGCAGAGCTAAAGAAACTTTCTGGCCAACTCTCGGACCTTCGCACCGAGCGAAATGCGCACGAATCGAAACGCGAGACGTTGCAAAAAGCAGCGTCAGAAATCGAGAGCCGCATCGCTGAACTGCAGGAGGAGATTTCCCGTCTGAAAATTCGCCGTGAAACGACAGAGGAAAATCGGCGCGGTCTAGATACCGCCGTTTCCAACATAGAGGCCGCCCGCACCCGAATCCAGGACGAGATCGCTGCTGCGCGCACGACGGCCGAGAAGCTGCAGAACAAACTCGATCATTGTCGAGCCGCTGTTCAGACTGGCGGCGAGACGCTGCGGCAGCACCAGCAACTTGTCGCAAGCATGGAGAAAGAGCTCACCGCAATCGAAGCGGCCTTGGGCCGAAATTTGCAGGCGATCGTGCTAAACGACGCGCAATTGGCGCCTGAAATTATTGCGGCTCTGAAAGGGAAGAAACTCGGTCAGGCGGCGTTGGTCGTTCCGCAACTCGCCAATGGCATAGCCAAAGAGCATGGAAAACGCGCTCCTGAAAAATCACTCGGGTGGGCAATCGACAAGGTGAAAGCGCCGGAACCGCTCGCACCGCTTTTAGCACAATTGCTTCACAATATCGCGATCTTTCAGAATTTCGAGGACGCGCTGGCTGCCAAGAAGAAACACAGCGAAATCGCAGCCGCGACGCTGGATGGCGAATTGATTTCGACCGAGGGAGTTGTGTTTGGCGGAAGCCGGGAAGCATCGGCAGATTCTCTACTCGAACGCAAAGCGCGAATGTCGACCCTGGACACGGAGTGTTCCGAGATCCGTAAGCAACGCGAGGCTCTGCTCAAAAAATTCCACGACGGCAGGGAGGCACTGGAAAAAGCGAGCAGCGAGTTGGAAGATGCCCGACGGGGTTACGAAACTTCGGAACGTGAAAAGTCTGATTGCGACAATCGAATTCTCTTCCTCACGCGAGAACTCCAGGAAGGCGAACAGAAGCAGACCCAGGTTCGCTTTGAGCAAACTACGTTGGCCCGACAAATCCAGGCCGCAGACGAACGCATTGCAAAACTGGAAGACGAACTGGCTGCAGAACGGGCGACTTTGGAAGCGAACCAAGGCGAACAAGAATTACTGCAGGCCGCGCAGGATGACGTCGCGAAGCGCGAAGACGAGGCAACGGAGCAACTCAACGAATTGCGTCTCACCGTCGCCACGGAGCGACAGCGCTACGACCATCTTATCGCGCAGCGCCAGCCGATGAGCGCCCGTGAAGCTGAGCTTGCAGAGGCAATCGCAACGCGCCAGGCTGAGATCCTCAATTTCGAAAAGCGGCTGACCACGCAGGCAGAGGAATCACGAACCGCCAAATCCGCCATCGAGCATCAAACCGGACAACGCGCCGACCTTGAGCGAGCACTAGCCGCGCTCACCGAACAGCGCAGGGAGCGCTCGACAACAATGAACGAAGCGGAATCGAATCTGCGCGCCATTCGAAACTCGTTAAACGACCTGCGCGATTCGCGCTCGAAGGAACAAGTGCGCCAGGCAGAGCTGCAGTTGAAAATCGATAATCTCACCGAACGCGTTTCTCGCCGGTATCAAATTAATCTGCGCGAATTTAGTTCTGACCAGTTTGCGTTTGAAAAAACGCTTCGCGCGCAGCTGAAAAGGCGGATCGACCGCTCCGCAGGCGATGTCACAAATGGCAGCGAAGCCGCCGCGGACTTACCATCGCGTTCAGAGAACGCGATCCACCTCACCGACGCCGATCTCGACAAGTTGATTGCAGATCTTCGGACGCAGCTCGACAACATGGGCCCGGTAAACCTGGATGCCGTTCATGAGTACGACGAGCTGGAAGAGCGATACAAATTTCTCGAAGCGCAAAATAACGACCTTACCAATTCGCGTCGCGAATTGCTCGACGTGATTGCGCAGATCAACTCGACTACGAGGAAGTTGTTTAGCGAGACCTTTGCTCAGGTACGGATCAACTTCCGTGAAATGTTCCTGGAGCTCTTCGGCGGCGGACGCGCGGCCCTCTCCCTGCTCGATGAAAACGATCCGCTCAACTGCGGAATCGAAATCAGCGCCAAGCCCCCGGGGAAACAATTGCAAACCGTTTCCCTGCTGAGCGGAGGCGAGCGCTCGATGGTCGCGGTGGCGTTGCTGTTCGCAATCTATATGGTGCGACCAAGTCCGTTCTGCATTCTCGACGAAGTGGATGCGGCCATGGACGAGGGCAACATCAACCGGTTTATCCGTGTGCTGGACCGCTTTATAGAACAGAGTCAGTTCATCATCATCACGCACAACAAACGCACCATTGCCAAGGCCGACGTGCTGTACGGCGTAACGATGGAAGAGCGCGGCGTGAGCAAG
The DNA here is from genome assembly GCA_003218915.1 of Verrucomicrobiota bacterium. Taxonomy (GTDB): domain Bacteria; phylum Verrucomicrobiota; class Verrucomicrobiia; order Chthoniobacterales; family UBA10450; genus Udaeobacter. Next base: position 3,222 of record QHPC01000026.1, on the reverse strand, counting down.
CTGGTAGGGATGAAGTTGACCGCGCCACACCAGGTCTCCGTCGAAACGTTTGCGAACGCAGAACAGAAGCCGAGACAACAACGTCTCGCGCTTGCCACGCGGTAGTTTTCCTTCTGGGGAGGCAGGCTGCTAGCCTGCAGTCGTCGGCAGCTTGCCGACGACATCCGTGGACGTTACAAAATGCTTCGGTGTCGTGCGCTCAAAGAGCTTTTCGGCAAGCTGCCGAAAGAACAGGCTAGCAGCCTGTGCTCCCCACAACCGAATCGAGCCTGTAAAATTTTTTTGCGCGGGCTGGCCGATCTTGCGTAAAATTGCGGGATGCTTCAGACGGCGCAGCGCCAATCGAAAACCAAAAAGCCAAAGACAGCGCTGCCACACGAGCGCTTCCTCGAAGCGTTTCGCTGGATGCTCCTGGCGCGAACGCTGGAGGAAAAACTCGTTAGTCTCTATCGGGGCGGCCTGATCACCGGCGGCGTCTACATTGGGAAAGGCCAGGAAGCGGTGAGCGTGGCGTGCGGTCTGTTTTTGAAAAAGGGCGATATCTTCGCGCCGTTGATTCGCGACCAGGCAGGACGATCCGCATTCGGCGAACCGCTGTTGGACGTCACGCGCACTTATCTGGGTTCGCGCCTTGGCCCAATGCGCGGTCGCGACGGCAACATCCATCGGGGGCGACCACAGGAGAGCCAGCTTGCCATGGTCAGCCATCTAGGCGCGATGATTTCGGTTACTGTCGGCGCGCTAATGTCCAAACGATTCAAGGGAGAGAAAGGCTTCGTCGGCCTGGCGTGCATCGGCGAAGGCGGGATGCAGGCCGGTGCCTTTCATGAGGGGATGAATATCGCCGCAGTAGAACAGGTGCCGCTGGTTATCGTCGCGACAAATAATCATTATGCCTATTCCACACCAAATGATCGCGAGTTCGCGTGCCATGACCTGGTCGATCGCGCGATTGGCTATGGTTTTGAAGGCTACAGCCTTGATGGAACGGATCTCGGCGCGTGCCTCGAGGTAATCGGTGGCGCCGTTAAACGTGCGCGCGCCGGACGTCCGCCGCAATTGGTTGTCGCTTCCGTCTTGCGGCTTTCCGGACACGGCGAACATGACGATGCCAGTTACGTGACGGAGGAGATCAAGCGCGAACCATTTGCATGCGACTGTTTAAAGGTCGCCGAGCAAACGATCGCTGATTTGAAATTGGTCGATGGCGAAACGCTGGCTGAGTGGCGCAAAGAGGCAGCCACAAAAGTGGATGAAGCAATTGCTACTGCACAACAGGAAGCTCCGCCCGAAGGCGACAAAGAAGATTGGTGCGCGATCTCCATGCGCAATCTTGTGGATAGCCCGGAATGAGCATCACGTATCTCGAAGCAATCCGCGAGGCGCAGGCAAAACTGCTCCGCGACGACAAACGCGTGTTTATCTATGGGCAGGACGTCGGCGGCACGTTTGGCGGCGCGTTCAAAGCAACAAAAGGTCTCGCCAAAGAATTTCCGGGCCGGGTGCTGAACACGCCGATTAGTGAAGATGCAATGGTGGGAACCGCCATTGGAGCGGCGATAGAGGGAATGCGACCGATTGTCGAAATGCAGTTCGCTGATTTCTCCAGCATCGCGCTGAACCAAATCCTGAACAACGCCGGCACCCATTACTGGCGGACAAATATGCCGGTCCCCATCACGGTTCGTCTGCCTTCTGGTGGGACTAAAGGCAGTGGGCCATTCCACAGTCAATCGATGGAATCAATTTATGCGCATTATCCGGGGCTCATTGTCATGACGCCGGCCACGGTGGAAGACGCGTACACCATGCTCATTGAAGCGGTGGCCATCGATGATCCGGTTGTCTACTGCGAGCACAAATATCTCTATTATCATCTCAAGGCGGACAAACTACCGACGGAGGGCTTGCCCACAGGCAAGGCACGTATCACGCGGGAAGGACGCGACCTCACCATTGTGAGTTATAGCGCGATGGTGCATGAAGCGCTCGCAGTCGCGGAACAATTGGCCCCTGAAGGTTCTGAAATTGAAGTTGTGGATCTTCGCTCGGTTAAGCCGCTCGATACCGATACCGTGCTCGCTTCGGTCGCGCGCACCGGTCGCCTGCTATGTGTAGGAGAATCATTCCCATGGGGCGGCGTAACAGCCGAGGTGATTGCGCGAGTTACGGCCGAAGGTTTTCATCTGCTGGACGCAGCGCCGCAACGGATTAATGCGAAAGACACACCGATCCCTTATCATCCAAATCTTTGGTCGGCCCATAGGCCCAGCGCAAAAGAGATTGCGCGAAAAGCTCGCGCCCTGCTTCGAGAATAGAAATTTATGCCGCAAGTCCCAATCATCATGCCGCAACTCGGCGAGTCGATCGCCGAAGCCACCATCGTCGATATCAAAATAAAGCTTGGCGATGACGTCGCGGATGACCAGGAAATTATAGACGTCGAAACCAATAAAGCGGTGATGGGCGTGACGACGCCATGCAAAGGCAAAATTGCGCAAATCACCGTGCAATTGAAAGAGACTTACCCGGTGGGTGCGGTTCTCGGATATGTGGAAGCGAGCGAAGCGGACGCCGCGAGATTTGCAAAACAAGCGCCTCCTCCACCGCAGCGCGAAGTCGCAGAAGAAATTCCCGCGCGTGCTGACCAGGAGGTCGCTCGCGCACGCCAGAAGAAGATCGCGGCGCGTGACGGCGACGGCGCACGCTCTGGCGGATTGCCCGTTCCAGTTGTGGCGAAAGGCGCGACATTCATGTCCCCGCGTGTTCGAGCACGGATGGCCGAGCTACAGTTAACAACCGCTGATCTCGCAGGAATCATGGGCACCGGCACGGGCAACCGCGTTACAATCAAGGACCTCGAAAATTTCCTGAAGAAGATCGAGAACCAAACGGCTCATGAAGCTTCCGCTATTCGCGCGGGCGTGGCCGACGCGATGCGGAGAAGTTGGACACGACCGCTTTCAACGATTGGGTCGTCGGTGAATCTTGATCCGGTGCTGCAAGATCGACAGTCGCGCGATCCCAAACCTGGCCCAGGCCTCTACGCAGTGCGAGCGCTTGCGCTGGCCCTTGCAGAAACTCCAGGCGCAGCGGCGAAGTTGATCGGCAATCGCGTCGTGCAATCAGACTCCATTGATGTAGGCATCGCCGTCGAAGCCGAGGATGGAATCATGGTGCCTGTGATTCGGGCGGCCGACAAGACATCGCTTGCCGATCTCA
>QHPC01000025.1 GCA_003218915.1 Verrucomicrobiota bacterium | reverse complement strand
AGGTCACGAAAAAATTTAAAACCCCGTCACGCAACTGTTGCACGTAGGCATGTTGGTCGGTCGATCCCTTGTTGCCATAAACAGCAATGCCCTGATGCACGATTTTGCCGTCGAGATCCTTTTCTTTCCCGAGCGATTCCATCACCAGCTGCTGCAGATATTTCGCAAACAATGCCAGCCTGTCCTTGTAGGGAAGGATCACCATATCTTTGTCGCCTTTGCCATTGCCGGCGTGATACCACATCAGCGCCAGAAGCATTGCGGCATTTTGGATCACATTCTGTGTACGCGTGTGCTCATCCATCGCCGCTGCGCCGGCCAGAAAATCGTCAATATCTAGACCTTGCAGGGCCATCGGCAAAAGCCCGACCGCGCTCATCACCGAAGTGCGCCCGCCGATCCAATCGTGCATTGGGAATCGGGCGAGCCAACTGTTTTTTTCGGCGTACTTGTCGAGATCGCTACCCACACCGGTTACAGCCACTGCATGCTTGTTAAATGGCAGCCCCTTTTCTTTGAATCTTACTTCCGCCTCGAGCATTCCGTTTCGTGTTTCTTTTGTCCCGCCAGACTTTGAAACCACCACGACCAGTGTCTGCGCCAGTTCATTACTCATCTTCTCGAAGACGCGGTCGAAGCCGTCTGGATCTGTGTTATCGAAAAAAAAGATGTCCATTGGATCACGACGTGATCCCAGAGCGTCTGAGACGAATTGCGGTCCGAGCGCCGAGCCCCCAATGCCAATGAGCAACACGTGCTTAAACCGCTTTCCATTTTCAGCCGTGATTTTTCCCGCGTGAACATCCGCGGCGAATGTCTTGACGCGTTTCATTGTCTCTTCGATCTCGGTGCGAATTTCCGGAGTGGGCGCTAGTGCGGGATTCCGGAGCCAATAGTGTCCAACCATCCGCTTCTCAGTGGGATTAGCGATTGCCCCGGCCTCCAGCGCTCGCATTCCCGCAAACGCTTGATCGATCTTTGGTTGCATTTTTTCGAAGAAATCATCCGGGAATTTCATCCGACTGATGTCGAGAGAAAAACCAAGGTCGCGGTAATACAAGAAGTACTGCTGAAAACGCTGCCAGAGTGAAGAGGACGACATAAGAATGCGAAAATACCCAATTATTAGACGACAATGAGTATCGATCCTCGAGTCTGCAAATCCAAATAAAACCAGCTGGGCGATGCGGCCGTCGTGGTTAGCGTCTACGGTTGCCCTTCAAACGGTTCTCGCGATCGTCGAGCTGCGTCGTAAATGAAATTCAATTGCAGCGTCGGGTCGCGGGAATAGCTTCGCCATATCATGGTCAGTGCTCACCCCAGGCAGCGCATGCCACATTTGTTCGCGGGACTGATCGCTTCCGGCTTGGTGGCGGGCGTCTTGCTTGGCGCAGAAGTGGCAGCGGTTCATCTCGAACACGCGACCATTCTCTCGACCGCTCCCGAGTTGTTTTCGCTTAAAAACCAGGGCCTGGCCTTTCAACGCGCAGCCGCGCGTGCCCCTTACGTGTTGCCGCTTTATGCGAGCTCAGAACTAACAGCCGTTCGGGTGCCGGAGAGGGCATATGTTTTTTTCCGTACCGCGCCAACGGGTTTTCAAGTCTCGCCCGTTGGCGCTGGAGGCGCGAGCACGCTGAGCATGTCACAAAAAGTTGCCGCCTTAGGTTCGGATATGCGTGGCAAAAAGGTTGCTATCTCAGTTTCGCCCGCTTGGTGTTTAACGCGCGACCCCGGGCGGGAGGGCTACAAAGGAAATTTCTCGGTGATGGCTGCGAAGGAAATGGTATTTGGGACCGCACTCGATTTCGAACTCAAGCGGGACATCGCTTCACGCATGCTGAACTACCCGAGAACGCTGGAAGACAGCCCATTCCTCGAATTCGCGTTAAGGCGGCTCGCTTCCGGCCGTTGGGTTGATCGCATCGTTTTCTGGGCGCTCTGGCCTGTTGGTAAAGTGCAGACGACCATATTGGAGTTGCAGGACCATGTTGCGGCGTTCAACTACATTCGGCATAAGATCAAGCCTGCCCCACAGTTCCGTCCGGAAACGCTCGATTGGCCAAAGCTTATCGTAAACGTCAGCGGAACCAAGAACACCACCGATGCGGACAAGGTTACAAAAACTTCGAGTCCGAACGAAGAAAGAACCGTTGGCGATCGTGACGAGGCATTCCGGAACGACATGAATGCCTCCCCGGGTTGGACCGATTTGGAATTGCTCTTACGCACGCTCGCAAGGGTTCACGCCCGGCCATTGCTGCTTAGTATGCCACTGGCTGGGGACTTTTACGATGCGAGGGAGATATCGCGTTCCGCTCGTGAAAATTATTACGTAAAGCTTCACGCGCTCGTACAACGATACCATTTTCCGTTAGTCGAATTTAAGGGGCACGATGAAGACCCGGCTTTTCTTTACCTTCACAAGAGTCACCTCACTGCAAAAGGCTGGATCTATTACGACCGTGCCCTTGATGATTTCTTTCATGGGCGCGCTCCCCAAAGATGATGAGAACGATTCCTGCCTGGTGTGTAGGTCGATGCCCTACATAATTTTGGTACTTTGACTCACATGCGCGACCTTGCTGGCGGGCATAATCTGCAAACAATCATGCACCGCGCCCGGACCGGCACACCGCATTTGTTTTCAGGCGTTATCGCTGTTGGCATCGCTGCGTCGATTTTGTTCGCTGGCCGAATGATTGCGATTCATCTTGAACACAAGACTCTTCACGCAGTCGCTCCCCGCGTATTTCAGGTCAAAAATCAGGGACTCGCGTTTCAACGCACTGCTGCTCACGCGCGAGACGTGCTGCCGCTTTACGGCAGTTCCGAGCTGCTTAGTCCTGCTTGGGAAACAGCGGGCGTTTTTTTTCGCACTGCGCCAACAGGTTTCCAGGCCTCACCGGTAGGAAAAGTCGGCACGACCCCGCTGATCATGTTGCAAGAACTGGGAGGCCTTGGAGATGATTTGCGTGAAAAAAAGATTGCGATTTCGCTTTCAGCTGTCTGGTTTGTGGTGTCGGATATCAACCAATACTCGTACGACGCCAATTTTTCGCTATTCGCTGCAAGTGAGCTGATGTTCGGCAATGCCCTCGATCTCGAGCTGAAGCGGGATATCGCTGACAGAATGCTGCAGTTCCCAGGGACAATGAAAAAAAATCCCTTGCTCGGATTCGCACTGAGACGATTAGCTTCTGGAGGGCCGCTTGACCGCATCATTTTCTGCGCGCTTTGGCCGCTCGGAAAAGTGCAGAATGCCATCCTGGATTTGCAGGACCATTTTGCGGCGGTGATTTACATCCGGAATGGGCCCAAATCCTCTAGCTCGCTGCATCCTCAAGAGCTCGACTGGCCAAGTCTCATAACAAAAGCAAGCGAAAAGGCGAGCGCCAGCCAAAGGGGAACGGTCTCAGGCACGGACCAGCAGATGGCCACTCGCCGCAGTGAGGCATGGTTTCTCCAGCAGCTTGGTGGGGCAAGGCAATGGACAGATTTGGAGTTGCTGTTGCGCGTATTGACGAAGCTTCATGCCCGGCCGCTTTTGCTCAGTATGCCGATGGATGGCCAGTTTTACGATCAGTTCGGCATTTCGCGGTCGATCCGAGAATCTTACTACAATAAGATGCGCGCCTTGGCTCAGCGGTACAATTTTGAGCTGGTCGAATTTGAGGAGCACGACGAGGACGCGCCGTTTCTTGTTCATCGAGTCCCACAAATCAAGCGTGTCGCCTCACCTCACCTCACGGCTAAAGGCTGGATGTTTTATGATCGTGTTCTTGATGATTTCTTTCACGGGCGTGTCCCACGGAGTTGATTGCGTGTTAATGTTTTGTTCAAGCAATCCGCAGCGTGACGCTGGGGCGTGTTATTCGCCATGAATGCATCTTTCCCGGACAAAGTGTTGCAACTGGTAGCCTCGGTTGCGGAAACCGACGAGGTTCGCGCAAATTTGGATCTCCCGCTTTATGATAATCAGCTTTTCGACTCAATCAGGACGGTCGAGTTGATGATAAGAATTGAGGAGGAATTCGGTGTCAAAATTTCCCCGGCGGAATTCGAGCGCGAAAATTGGGGGACACCGCGCAAGATCATAGCCGACCTTGAGAGGCGGATGCAAGTGAACGCATGAGTTGGATCGGGGCACGTCCAGCGCTCTGGCGGGCGCTGCTGATTCTGTATTACCTCGCTGTCATTGCGGGTTTAATCGCGATCTACGGTCGTGGCGACTTTTCCACGCCGCCATTTGTTTATCAGGGCTTTTGAGTGAATCTCATCGACCAAATCGATCATTGGGCTCTTGCGGCTCCGAATGCGATCGCACACATCAGCGGAGATCGGAGGCTGACCTATAGCGAGCTCCGCCGGCGTTCGGATGCTCTCGCTGCCCATCTAGCTGACCGCTTCGGCGATGATAGCGCTCCAATCGCAGTGCTCGGACATCGGGAGCCCGAGATGCTCATCGCGTTTCTGGGAGCGGTGAAATCCCGCAGGCCCTATGTTCCGCTGGACACAGTATTGCCTCTACAACGCATCGACAAAATTCTGGCAATCTCGCGCCCTGCGTTACTTCTCACGCCGGAATACGTCGCAGAACTTTCCGGCGCTCCCACACCTGCGCCTGCCACGCGCGCGCAGCGCGATGACCCATTTTACATTTTGTTCACCAGCGGCAGCACCGGTGAGCCCAAAGGCGTTATCATTACGCTCGATTGCCTGGAGCATTTCGTCGCATGGATGCTTGAGGAACAGAAATTCACCCCGCTCAGCGAGACCTTTCTGAACACGGCGCCCTTTTCATTCGATCTGTCGGTGATGGATCTGTATTGCAGCCTTGTCACGGGAGGAACTCTCTTCAGCGTTAGCCGCGATCTGGTTGCAAATCCCAAAATGCTTTATCGCGCGCTTGGAAATTCCGGCGCTACCACATGGGTCTCTACGCCATCGTTTGCACAAATGTGCCTCGTCGAAGAGAAATTTGCGCAAGCAATGGTTCCGCGCATTCGGCGTTTTCTTTTCTGCGGCGAAACGCTCACCGCGCAAACTGCGGCTCGTCTGCTTGAGCGCTTTCCGCAGGCCCAAGTGTGGAACATGTATGGCCCGACCGAGGCAACGGTAGCCACCACTTCCGTACGCATAGACTATTCAATTTTGGAAACCTATTCGGCGTTACCAGTCGGGCGCGCGATGCCTGGGACCGACGTTTTCGTTGTGAATGACGCTGGTGAGACTTTGGCGACAAACGAGCGAGGCGAAATTGTCATCGCGGGGCCAAACGTTAGCCCTGGCTATCTTGGGCGTCCTGATCTCACGGCGGCGGTCTTCTTTGAGCATTGCGGTCGGCGCGCTTATCGGACCGGCGACCAGGGTCGGTTTCGTGATAACCTGCTTTTTTTTGAAGGCCGTATGGATTCGCAAGTCAAACTCAGCGGCTACCGCATCGAACTCGGCGACGTCGAAGCAAACCTCGTGGCCTTGCCGTCTGTGAGGGACGCAGTGGTAACACCGGTGATTAAGAACGGCGCCGCTCAATCGCTCGCCGCTTTCGTAGTGCTTAGCGGCCGAAGTGCGGCATCGCATTTCGAACTAATGCAGGCGCTGCGACGGCAACTGGGCGAGCGGCTGCCAGTGTATATGTTGCCGCGCAAATTCGTTTTCCTCGATGCTTTTCCGCTGACGGCGAACGGCAAAGCCGACCGTGCCAGGCTAGCCCAGTCGCTGTGATTCCTTACGCTGATTTCACGTATTTTGGGCTGCTGCTTTACGCGGTAGTTCCGACGCTCATTCTGGGTCTGTTTGGCAAAGCGGGATGGCGTTGGGCGACCGTCGTGACTGCCGGGATGCTCCTCGTGCAATATCACGGGTTGTTAAGCATTCGGCCACACTTTCCGGTCCGCGAGATCTGGATCGTCATTGGTTTCGCCGTCTGGCAATGGGCAACGGTCTCCATATTTGCAAAGAGCGGAACACGAGCCGGCTGGCCGTTCTATGTTGCGGTCGCGGCAAGCCTCCTTCCGCTTGCCGCGTCCAAATTTGTTCCCGTGATCTCGCCGAGGAGCGAATTCGGCTTTCTCGGAATTTCCTACATCACGTTTCGGGCATTGGATGTCGCATTTTGCCTCCGCGATAACGTCATCGCTCTGCCTGGGACGCTCGATTTCTTGATGTTCCTTTTTTTCTTCCCAACCATTTCAGCCGGGCCAATTGACCGTTTCCAACGCTTTGCTGGTGAGTGGAAGAAAAGGCGAACACGCGCGGAATTCCTTGTCGATCTCGACGGCGCGGTGCATCGCATTTTTCGGGGGTTCTTTTACAAATTCATTCTCGCCGCGCTCATTAAACAATACTGGCTGGAGCGAGCCGCCAGCAGCGGGAGCTTCGTGGCGTTGGTCAGCTACATGTATGCGTACAGCTTTTATTTGTTTTTTGATTTTGCCGGCTACAGCGCTTTTGCCATTGCTCTGAGTTACCTTTTCGGTGTCCATACTCCGGAAAACTTTAATAGACCGTTTCTTGCCCGGAATATCCGCGATTTCTGGAATCGCTGGCACATCACTCTTTCATTTTGGTTTCGCGACCATGTTTACATGCGCTTCCTTTATGCAGCGATGCGCGGCAAATGGTTTGCGCATAAGGAAGTCGCCCCGATCGTAGGCTATTTTCTTGCCTTCGGACTGATGGGCCTCTGGCACGGGCCTGAGCTTCACTACATTGCTTACGGATTTTATCAGGCCGCGCTGCTTTCCGCATTCCACATTTTTTCCCGCTGGAGCAAAGTGCACCGCTATTGGCACGAGGGTCTGGTCTCGCGCGCAGTAGCTATCTTTATCACGTTCCAGTTTGTTTGCTTCGGCTTACTGATTTTTTCAGGGCGTATTGGCGCCGCCCCGCTCCCGCACCATGTGGGCGACGTCGAGCAGGCTTATTGCTATGAGATGTATGGGTGGGTTTGGGACAAACATCGGCCAGATGTCCCAGTTGATGTCGAACTTTGGGATGGCGATAAGTATCTGATGAAATTCACCGCCAACGAATTCCGGCGGGATCTGGTGGACGCAGGTTATGGAAACGGCAAGCATGGCTTTCACATTCTGACACCGCCACAACTCAAAGATCGCCGCTCACACGTGATCCATCTGCGCATTGCTGGCACAAAGCAGGAGTTAACCAATTCACCCAAAGTAATTCAGTGCCAATAATGGAAAGACGCAGCCGTCTCCAGCGTGCCAAGGTCAGCCAAAGCGGGACCTACCCGATCCGAATGACAATGAAAGACGCCGAGTGTCGAAGGAATGACGAAATTTGAATGGCGAAAGGGCAGGCACGCTTTGGTCATTTTTATCATTCAAGCCTCCTTCGCCTGGCACGCTGTACCCGTGGCGAAGGCGGGTTATCCGCCTCCTGTTGCTTTCTTAGCCGGCGCTTCTTCGTGCGGTGCGACCTCGTATTCGGGCTTGGGCGTACCCATTAGCCAGTGATCGAACCAACTGACAATATGCTGTAGACGCTCGACGCGATGCCACGGCTGACCGGAGCGAGAAAGTTCGTGCGATTCGTTGGGGAATCGAACCATCACGGCGGGAATCTTGCGGAATTTCAGCGCGCGAAACATTTGTTCTCCGCCCGAGCCCGGCGGTGTCCGGTAATCCGCCTCGCCGAGGATAAACATCATCGGCGTCGTTACATTCTTGATGAAATT
>QHPC01000358.1 GCA_003218915.1 Verrucomicrobiota bacterium | reverse complement strand
CAATTCGTTAGCCCCGCCGCCGGCATAAATAACAGCGCCAGTGTCTCCATCGTAGCCGTGTAAGCGCTGGTCACCTCCAACACCGGCCACCCAGACAATAAAATTACTCGCTCCATCAGTAGTTGTAACCCAGGGCGAGCCGCGGCCGTTCTGGCTTGCGCTCCAGGCGAATACGATCGTGGGAGGATTTGTCGGCGTAATCTTGTAGGCCCTGAGCGCGCCGGCGTCGTTATGAAACGCGAAATACGTTCCCTGGCTTGTGCGGTACGTGACAGCTGACGTTCCTCTGTTGGTGCCAGAGACATTCGCTTGGGCAACAGGTGAAGTGATACCGCCGAGATTATTGCGATTGACCAAGTAGGCATTGCTATCTTTGCCAAGGGCAAGCACAAGCTGCGAAGGCGTAGCGCCAGGCACATCGATCACCGTGGCGCTAACGCCACCGAGGTCGGTGTCACCTTGATCAAGGCTCAACCAGTTGATAGGCGCCCAATAATCCGTCGGCTGACCTGTCCAAGTCGGCCCAGCTTGCAAGCGGATGATTGCTTCACCACCCATCCAATTGCCGCCTGTGTTAAACGTGTTCCCTGTGACCACAAACATGTTAGTACCGTCACTGGCCACGCCGCCATGTCCCCAGATGCCGCCGCCGATGGCCGTCGTAGCCCAGCCGTGCACGTTACTAGGATTATTGATATCCACGCCCACAACCCATCCGTGGTAATTGCCGCAGTCGCCCAGGTACCCAGAGTAAGATATGTACACGATCCCGTTCACCAGTGCCAGCGCACCGCGTTCTTCCTGCGCCAGCGAAACAAAAGGTATACCATTGTAAATAGCAGTGGCATTCACGTCCACCGGCCAAGCCGGCGTTGTGGCGCCAGTGTCCACGTTTAACGAATAAATGAAATGCTTCTTGGTCGTGCCATCGATCAATGCGTCGAAGAAAAGTCGCCGGGAAGTTAGATCGACAACCGGCGTGCCAGTGATGCCAGTCGGATTAAAACCTCCGCACGGGGTGGTTGGGACGGGCGGACCAATATCGATGCGCGACCAGATCGGGAGGCCTGTTGTGGCATCAAGTGCGTAAACATTATTCGACTCCGTCACAGCAATGATCATCGGGCCGTTTGGACCGCCCTCGATGTAAAGCGGCTGAGCGTAAACGTTGCCGGAGATCGTGCCGTCGAAGGTGAGGTCACGCGTGAGGTTCGCAGCGGCCGAAGGCGTAAAGGCCGCATCGATGTAAAGACCGTCGCGGGAAAGATTATTGTGTTCCTGCGTCACATTGACTTGCGCGCCCGCTGGAAAAATCGCACTCCGTACGATGCCGACGACAAGTAAGAAAGTGGGAATCAAAGACTTCATACGCCCGCGATCGATCAGCCCGCGCCACCCTTCTACCACAATGCCTTCTACCACAATGCGTCGCCGGTTTGTCAAGCGTTTCATCATGTTTGCATCGCTTGTGAAACCAGCATCAACGACGCCGATTACAACATTACCCGGTTGATTGTTTTGTTGATTCCTTATCTGATCCCTTGGTCTGCGCGGGCGAAGCACCTTTGGCCGTCTCCTTTGGAGTGGACGATTTCTCAGCGGCGTCGGGTTTCTTTGTCGCAGACTCCTTTTTAGCAGCCTCTTTGTACGAATCGCTGCGATAATCGGTGGTGTAGAATCCAGAACCCTTGAAAATCAGGCCCGCGCCCGTGCCGAGCAGCTCTGCTTTAGAAAACAAGGAGCACACTCACACTGAATTGTTCGCCCGACTTGCTAAGCGCCTAAAAAGCAAATTCTCAGGCAACATAAGCTGGTACGGTGAAACGGTTAAACTCGACCTCGAAGCCAGAAAAATAATCGAAAGAACATCTTCAAGAGCGCAAAAATACCGGCTCAAACGGAAATGACTGCCACGACGCGAACTCAAGTAACGAACCATGGCGTGAATGAAATTGCACAGCTGTTTCCGCCGCTAATGGAAATCAAGGACGAATCGTTGCGCGAAAAGGTCGCCGCGGTATGGAGCGAAGCGATCACCGCAGGTTGCGGCGGGAAAGGCTGGACTTTTGATGAACTGCGCGCAGTGAAGTTCACTCTGCTGGCTGGCGACATCGATATGACCTTCGTCGAGCATCTCAATTCCTGTGCGCGACAGTGCATCGCCATCGCGGATGTTCTGGAGAGTTCATTTCGCTACGGCATTCCGATTCAGCGCGACTATTTAATCGCAGGGGCACTACTGGCCGACGTGGGCAAACCGCTGGAGTACGACAGGGACGGCTCGGGCAAAGTGGTTCAGGGAAAGTTCGGACAGCAAGTCCGTCATCCTTTCAGTGGCGTCGCGCTCGCTTACAAGCACGGCATTCCCGGTGAAGTCCTGCACATTATCGCCACGCACAGTCATGAGGGCGACAAAGTAGAGCGCTCGATTGAATCGATCATTTTTCATCACGCTGATTTCGTCGATTTCGATATCGCTAAGGTCCTGGGCAAGCGCGCTGTGAAGAAGTGATCGCGTCGGAGTAAAGAAAGTGCGCCCGCGAATCACGCGAATTGACGCGAATTTTTTTAAATGTTCTTTTTAGCGTGATTCGTGTGATTCGGGGGTAAAATCTTGCTATGGGCCTGACGCTTGTTGAGAAAATTGCGGCGCGGCACGCGGATGGACTCGCTGTCGGTAAAGTTGTGCGCAGCGGCGATTTCATTTCGATTCGTCCCCGTCACGTGATGACACATGACAACACCGGCGCGGTAATTCCGAAATTCAAGCAGATCGGCGCGACATTGATTGCCGATCCGGCGCAACCAGTCTTCGCCATCGATCACGACATCCAAAATACTTCGCCCGAAAATCTGGCGAAGTACGCGAAGATCGAGGCGTTCGCGCGCGAGCACGGCATCGATTTCTACCCACCGGGAACCGGCATTTCCCATCAGATCATGGTCGAACAGGGTTACGTCGTTCCCGGCTCGATGGTGGTCGCAAGCGATTCCCACTCGAATCTTTACGGAGCGATGGCGGCGCTCGGAACACCCGTCGTACGCACCGATGCCGCCAGCATCTGGGCAACCGGAGTTACATGGTGGCAAGTTCCGCCAGTCGCGAAAGTGGTGCTCAAGGGAGAACTTTCGCCGGGCGTGGTCGGGAAGGACGTGATCATCGCGTTATGCGGATTGTTCAATAAAGACGAGGTGCTCAATCACGCAGTGGAATTTGTCGGCGATGGAGTCACTAACCTCCCGATGTCAGCGCGAATGACGATTGCGAATATGACTACGGAATGGGGTGCGCTCGCAGGCGTTTTTCCTTTCGATGAAACAACGGTGAACTACTTGCGCTCGCGCCTTGCCGAGTTCAGCAATCCGCAACGCCCGGGAGTGCGAGGTGCGAGCAGCCGGTCTGGTTACACAAACGCCGATGTTGAGGAGTGGTGGAAAAATCGCAGCGAATTCAGCGCTGATTTTGACGCCGAATATGCGATCGAGCTTGAGCTGGATCTCGCGACGGTGGTTCCGCACGTATCCGGGCCTAACGAAGTAAAAACCATGGTTTCGCTGCCGGAAATGGAACGCAAACGTGTGCCAATCCAAAAGGCCTATTTGCTCTCCTGCGTAAACGCGCGCTTCGAAGATTTGCGCGATGCCGCGGAAGTCATTCGCACCCGGGGCGGACGCGTCGCCGACGGCGTGGAATTTTATTTGGCACCGGCCAGTGCCGAGACGCAAGCCCGCGCCGAGTCCACTGGTGACTGGCAGACGCTGATTGGTGCTGGGGCGATCCCGTT
>QHPC01000024.1 GCA_003218915.1 Verrucomicrobiota bacterium | reverse complement strand
ATCCGGCCGCGATGCAGCCACGAATTGTAGGGCGTCTGTGTCAGACGCTGGTTTGTCCAAGTCTGGCGTTTCACAGAACGGAGCCGCGGGGACGCGAGCGACATAGACGGGAAGCCTATTTAGGCGAGAGAGCGGGAGCGAACGAGTCAAACCCCCTACAGCAACGGCGGTCACATCGCGCGTTCACTCTCATTGAGCTGCTCGTCGTGATCGCGATCATCGCGATCTTGATCGGTCTCCTCTTCCCCGCTTTTCGCGCTGTGCAGGATCAAGCCAAGAGAATGCAGGCGAAAAACGATCTCACCCAAATCGTCAATGCGGTAAATGCGTTCTATACGGATTACGGGAGGTACCCTCTTGCACCGTGTACAGCCGTTAATGATGCAACGTTCGGCCCCGGGGGAACCCCGGCGACGAATGAGACTCTTTTTACTGAGCTCCGCGGATGCCCTAACCCCCCGACGGGGTCATGCCCGAGTCCGGCTACCATCAATACACGCCAAATCGTTTTCATTTCGCCGCCCGATGTTAAAAACGCTGCAAGTCCCCGATCAGGTATCGGAACAAACCTGTCTAACAAAGGACAGTATTTCGATCCGTGGGGTACGAACTACGTTGTTCGTATCGACTGCGACTACAACAATCAAGTCGCCAATCCTTACAATGCGAATGCCGGGGCATCACAGCTGAGCATCGGAGTGATTGCTTGGTCTCTCGGCAAGAGCGGAACGCAGGGCACAGATTTTAGTGCTTCCGACAACGTGATTTCCTGGCAGTGATTATTCGTGTGCGCTGTTGTAGAGTCCGCTGTCCTCAGCGAACCAAAGGACGTGCGACCTCCTGTGTCGTTATGCGCTGAGGACAGCGCACACTACAGTCGTTCGGCACGCTGCCGATTTTGCGGACACCACCTTGTTTCGGTTGCAATCGGCAATCGAAAATCTAAAGTCGAAAATCGTTTCGCGGGTGTAGTTCAATGGTAGAACGGCAGCTTCCCAAGCTGCACACGGGGGTTCGATTCCCCTCACCCGCTCTCCAGAAGCGCAGTCATCCTGAACGAAGTGAAGGATCTCGCCCGTGATGGTTGATCACACACTTTGCCCTGCGGGTTCTGTATGGCGATAGTGAAATCCCTCGCTCTCTGCGCGATTCGGGATCACAAAGTCATCTCCCACCAAAGAGTTTGCGAAACGATTTGAAGACACGACCAGGGAAGGAGAACGCTTTTTGGGGCACGCCCTGGAATTGTTGAGCAAATGGCCACTGTTCGCCGCCATGGACCTGGCAAGCGCCTGTGGGCACCTTGTCGGCGGGCAAATCGATGTCATACGCTGTCCCGGCGGACATACATCCCGTGGTGGCGAGTTGATTCGAGAGTGAACAGACCGTGGCGTGTTGGATCGGCATCGTCGGTTGCAACTGCTCGGCCGGATAATGTTGCGCCGCCTTGTTCATTACTTGCGTCCAGACCGGGAGCGCTAGCGCGGCACCGTAACCGCGGGAAATAATTGTCGTCGGCTGATCGAATCCAACCCACACACCGCAGGTCAGAGTACTGGTGTAACCGAGAAACCACGCATCTTTGTAATCGTTCGTCGTACCCGTTTTGCCGGCTGCAGGAAGTCGGAACCCCAGGGAACGCGAGTTGGCAGCAGTCCCGCGTGTCAAGACATCTTCCATCAATTGCGAGGTCATCCAAGCCGCGCTTGGATCGAGCGCCGGCACCGTGATATGCGCGGCGCGATAGATTGGCTTGTGGTTCGCGTGGAAAAACCGAGTACGCCGCAGTCAAATCTTTCAGGTCCGTCTCGAAGGAACCGATGTAAATGGCCGGACCGTGCGGGACATTTTGGGAGATGCCGAGAGTGTTGGCGACCTTTTGGACGGGGTCGAGCCCGCCGAATTGGCCAACGCGCACGCTCATGGTGTTGCGTGAATGAATCAGGCCGTAGGAGCAAGGAAGAATCCCGCCGTAAGTTCCATCGGAATTTCCGGGCGACCAGCTCCCCGCCCCGTCGATTTCACCGACGCGAATTGGACCGTCGCTGATCGCAGCGCCCGGCAATAGGCCGTGAGTGAATGCGACCGTGTAGACGAATGGCTTAAATGCGGAACCAACCTGCCGGTTTGCCGGCGCCAACGCGCGATTGAATTTGCTTTGAGCGTAATCACGGCCGCCGACGAGCGCACGAATTCCGCCGCTGGCATTATCGATTACAACCACCGCGCCTTCCAAATAAGGCATTGCCGAATCCCCTTCCCCATTTTCAGGGGGATGATAGATCGCTTTTACCGGATGATGAAAATTGGATTGATGCTCGATTTTCGCGAGCTGCGCCTCGAGCGCGTCTTGTGCGGCGTTTTGCACTGCCGGATCGAGGGTGGTGTAGATCGACATACCACCGTCATCGATCTGGTCTTGTGTCAGCAACAGATTCAAATCGCGCTGCACCGCGTCCATCGCGTAGTTCTCCTGAACAAAAGGCATACGCCTGGGGTGCACGGCGACCTTCGCCTGTTTGGCGGCTTCCGCATCCGCAGGCAAAACTTTTTTTATTGCTACCATTCGATCCAGAACAGCGTTGCGTTGGATCTTCGCGCCTTCCGGATTTTTCAGCGGCGACAGCCGATTCGGGCTCCTGATCAATCCCGCCAGGAGTGCTGCTTCAGGGAGATTCAGTTTTGAAGCGCTCTTGCCAAAATATGCTTGCGACGCCGTCTCAACTCCATAGCAACCGTTGCCGAAATAAATCCTGTTTACGTAGAGCTCGAGAATCTGTTGTTTGGTAAACTGGCGCTCGATTCGCAACGCCACCATTGCCTCCAACAATTTACGGCTGAGAGTGCGGCCGCCGAGTGGAAGACTATTTCGGGCGAGCTGCTGCGTGATACTGCTCGCACCTTCCTTGGCTGAGGCGCTCGTAATATCGCGAACCAAAGCGCGCATGATTCCGCGCCAATCAATCCCCTTGTGATCGTAAAAGCGACTGTCCTCGCGCGCCAGCACTGCAGTGATAAAGAACGGCGATACCTCGCTAAGTGAAACCTTCAGCCGGTTTGCGCCCGCCAGGCGGCTATAAATTCTCCCATCGACGTCGTAAACGGTATTTCGCTCCGGCATTTCACCGACATTCTTCATGTCGAAGGTTGACGCCCACGTGCCGTAAAAGAGGAAGACCGCGAAACCAGCTCCCGCTAACAGGATAACCAGCGTGACTTTCCAGCCGTATCGGAAAAGACGGCTTCCGCCTTTCTTTTTCCTCGATCGGAGACGAGCGAAGAATTGCATTGCTGAAAGGTTAAAAAAGTTAAAAGAGTTACAAGGTTAAAAGCGGTTTAACCTTTTTGACTCTTCAAACCTCTCAGCGGTTCAACGATTTACCCCATTTAACGTTGTAACTCTTTTAACAAATTAGAGGTTCAGCTTCACAACTCCCTCGTGCTGCTCGGTCGGACACGGCGCATTGGTCGGAACCTCCGTCGCAGCATCGCTGGGCTGAACGACTTTCTGCTCGATTAAGTACCGCTCGACTTCTTCGCCACTAACATCTGCCAGCATATGTCCGTTAATTTCTACGCAGGGCGAAAGCGGTTGCCCGCTCTTGGTCTCCATCTCCCAGCGAAACGCGGGGTTCTGGATAATGTCCTTCTCCGTGTAGGGAAGATTGTATTTGGCCAGCACGGCGCGCACACCGGCGCTCCAACCACAAAAGGTTTTCAAATAAGCGGTGATTTCAGGCGTTTGCATTGGATGAACATATCACAACTTCGAAAATTGTAACCCCCTGAGTGTCCGATTCGAGGGCTTAAACCCGGCGCGCCCTCGCAACGGCAAGCAGGCGCCGGTCGCGCCCCACCGCTAATCCGCCTTACGTAAGGAGCTCAGCGTTACAGATCTTCGATCTCTTTTCGTAAATCTTCCTTCGATTTACCGAGTTTCTGTTGAAGCCGCCCGAGCAACTCGTCCTCTTTCCCTTCGGCAAACGCGAGATCATCATCGGTTAACTGAGCGTATTTTTGTTTCAGTCTGCCTTTCACTTCGTTCCAACCGCCTTTGAATTCTAGTTTCGTCATAGTGATAAAGGTTACGCATGCGGACCGGAGATCAGTTGTCTTGCGCTAGATAAATCGACGCACCCGCGAACGGCTAGCGCGCTTCGAAGACGAAACGGTCGACGCTGAGCCAGCCGGGACCGGAAAGAAAGAGCCAGAAAAGAATCACCAAATAGAGCACTTCGGGAAGGTATAAGAATTCTGAGAGCCAACCGAGCAGTGATGGGACTTTGATATTTTTGATCGCGGAAGTAGCGATGGCTACGACCATTACGCCGCCAAGCATGATACATGCAAGCGGCGTTAGCGCTCCGAGAATGAGGAGAAGACCAAAAACGAATTCGACCGTAGAAACAAAGATTGCGTTAATGCTGGCAAACGGGATTCCGGCGGCGACCAAACTCTCGCGCATTTGTTCCCTGCGTTCTGCGACAAAGAGTTTGCCGCGCCCGGAAAAGAAGAACAGCAGACCAACCGCCAGGCGCGCCGTGAGAGCGCCCAGCCATTGCCACTCACTCAATCCAGTTAGCAGGGTACGCATCCAACACAATGCAATCCTATAAAAGTCTCTGAGCAAGCTGTTACGCGCCTGATCGACACCTTCATTCTTAGCGTCTCCGCTTGCGTCGTAGATGGACGAGCGATTTTTCCAAGCGGAAAGCCGGGCACACTAACAAATCCGGCTATGCGCATCCGCGCAGAAACGTAACGGCTGAAACTGCAATGAGAATCACCAGGAGCCAGACCAAATTGACCGCAATACGATCCGAACGTTCAAATTTCCATCTTCGCCACATCTAGATCGCCGCTCCCCAACAAGTTCATTAATTAACTCGCACGCCATCACACACACCGCAGCCGCGAACCCAGCTACTTTACCATGTAGCTAGTGTTCTGTATCGCCCTTCGACCTGACGCAATCGGAATCAGGAATCGCCTATGGAACTCTTCTGCCTGCCGATATGCCCACAACAAAAAAGATCAGGCAAATCACCAGGAACAAGAAGAACAACAATTTGGCAATCCCTGCCGCCGCAGCAGCAATACCTGTGAATCCAAAAAGCGCCGCCACCAGTGCGATTATAAGAAAAATTAAGGCCCAACGCAGCATTCTTTTCACCTCCTCAGAAAGCAATCGCACCAGTTAGCTATGGCGCGTGTTTTTAGCTTAACAAATCCGAGGAAGCGGTGAAATGCGTTGTTTCTGCATTATGAGCACAATTCTCTTACTCATTCTGATTCTATTGTTGATTGGAGCGTTACCTGCGTGGCCATATAGCCGCGGTTGGGGTTATTATCCCAGCGGAGGACTTGGTTTCATTCTTGTGATTATAATCGTCCTCGTGTTACTGGGAACAATCTGACAATCGAGGACAGGCGATACACCCCTCAGTAGGTCCAAACGTAAAACAATGAGCGATGAGACAAGACTAGTTGAGACTCCCTTAAGGCTTTTGCCATAGAACTTGTAAGGAAAAAGACCAAGGCAGAGCAGAAAAACAGTGAGCCGTCGCTTCGCCAGTCCGTAGTAGCGAGAAAATACGGCTGGCGCATGCACCGAGTGCGAATCGACTACAAAACCTATGCGCTTCCTTCTGTTCATCATTTTAGTTCTGTTATTAATCGCCGCGCTGCCGACATGGCCGTATAGCACCAGCTGGGGATATTATCCCAGCGGCGGTTTGGGTCTAATTGTCCTAATCGTGTTACTTGTCGTTTTACTTCGATAGGACGTATCAAACCATCGCACTGGGGCCGTCCCAGCAACACGTCGGCGCAAAGGTCGAACGGTCGCCGCGGCGACCCCGCAACGCGTTGGTAAATGGGCCACGTCTTGCCGCCTAAATCTTGTTCCATGTGACGCTCTTAAGTACCGGATCTCAAATCGTGCGCCTTCGGCGATTTATTTCCCATCGTCTTCGGAGAAGCCGATCCACCTTTGCAGTGAGTTACCTCACACTTTGTGGCGTAGTGGTCTCAGCACGTGGGTGAGTTTTTGCAGGCCAAGTTCCAGACGCGTTTTGACTGTTCCCAACGGAGCATGCGTCGCAGCAGCAATTTCCCTGTGGCTGAGCCCCTTGAAAAAAGCAAGCTCGAGCGCCTCGCGCTGAAGCCGCGGCAGAACTCGCATGCACTCGTTTAGAAAGTGACGCAGATCGTTTAACATGAAAACGTCGTCTGCCTGGCGTGGCGAGTGTGACGCCTCGTGAGTTACCCGCTTTTGATAACGCTCCCGCACGCGAGAATAAGCCTGACGCCGCCGCAGCCGGTCAATGGCTCGGCGACGCGCAATGGTAACCATCCATCCGAGCGGCTTACCCGCTCTAGGTGAATAACGGCCTGCTTCTTCCCAAATCTGGATAAAGATTTCCTGCAACACATCGTCAGCCTCACCCCCTTCATGAACAACTCCATCGATTGTTGCGCGCAATCTCTTGCCATGCCGGTCATACAACTCAGCAAGCGCGTCGTGGCGACGGCGCGAAACTGCTTTCATTAGTGCCTCATCTGGCACTGAAGATACGCCCGGTTGATCAAGAGTGGATCCAATCATACTCGATAGCTCCGTGCCTGTGGCATTGACTCAGCCTGAAGGTGCGTCGGTTGTTTGCCGACATGCCACCAGTCCGGCTCAGCTATCTCGGAAACGACCGGTACTCGCGAATAAAGCCATTGATGCGGCCCTGAAGGGCATCCAAGCGTGGGACAATACAGTTTATATCTGCCGCTGGGGAAACGCCGGATCTCGACCTGTCTGCCTTTGAACTTTCGCTCGCAAACACTGCAAACCCGCTGATCATCGATCGAATTCCATTTCCTGAATCGGTCTCCGGCACGCAGGATCGACAGTCGATCGTCGAGTTTAACATTGGCTGTCATAACACAATAAGGACTCTGTGCCTTGCATGGAAACACACAATCGGGACGCCGGATGATTGAGTGATCGGATAAAACCTGACGCGAGGTATCTCTTTTTGGTGGGGCCAAAGGCGCTGTCTCATAGCAGCCTGTTACGTTGCCACGGCTAAAATGAATGCCACGCCTTAAGCGCTGAAAACTTACTGCGAGACTTTCCTTATCGAGATTGAAGAAACTCGCAGTTTCGGAGGGCTCAGGCGTTAGAAAGCTTGTTTAAGGTGCGCCGCGAGTTTGCGCAATTGCGATGCCAGACCGCGTTCTGCACCGCTATCAGCCGCTCTTGGAGGAACTATCGGGCTGTCTTCGGATGACACCGTTTTCGCCACGGCCAGAATTTCGTCCGTAGGCAACGCCCAATCCATGGGAATTGAGTTACACCGCTCTGTCGGACAACTCAGTCGTAACGGTCCATTTCCCAGTACGCCTCCCGCGACCTGAATTTGCCAGCCAGTAATAATTTTGCCGCAGACGAGACAGTAACGTCTGTCATCCAGGGAACGCCACTCGCGGAATTGATCCAGTCGCTGTAGTGCATAGAGTTTGTCTGCGTCCAGCGATGGAATGGGAGGAGATAAGGTCACGGAAAACATATACCTCCGCGGCGAGCGGCAGGACAATCAGGCGCATGGTGGATTCGCTTATCGGTGAAAACCTTACGTGCCGCGACTGTAGCCGGCATCGGCGATCCGAACTGTTTTGATAAGCCAGCATGACGTAACTGTTTAGCGCCCTTGTAGTCGCCTCGCTGTGTCGAGGTGCTCAGGGACGTTGCCATCCGCACGGCGACACAGCGCCGTGGCTACAGCTGCGAAAACACATCCAGCCCCACAGGCACATGCGTTTCTACACCCAAATGAAGAAAAACAACGGTCGTCTCTCGCGTGGGGGCCTTGTCATGGACTATGCAGCGGCAGCGATGGACCAGATGGAGATTTACCGCATGGCTCACCCCGGGAGCCCGACGGCGGTGCGCCGTCCTCGATTGTTCCTTCGCGGGGACCTTTGGATTGCTCTGCTTGGTCCGAGCGTGGAGCAGGGAATTGTTGGAATTGGTTCCACCGTCAGGGCGGCTCTACGTGCGTTCGACGTGCAATATCTGGCGGGATTGCGTCCGCCTGCCGAGGTGATCGGCAATCCTCGAGCGATGCGACGCGCATCCTCTGCGCCGGCCGCGTGATTGCCCGAGAAATCAATTTTCATCGTTCGCGCCTAAGATGGAATGCCAGTCGCCGAACAATTTGTCACAGCCGCTGCCATATCGTGACACGAACCTAGTGCGAACAGAAAGAACTCACGAGGAGGAGAATCATTGATGGGAGCGGGACGACGGAGGCGCATCCAATTGAAGTCCAAACGCGGACCGAGCAAGCTTCACAAGGTATCGCGGCGTGCCATGGCGAATGATGAAGACATTGCCCAATTTGAACCAACACACAGCCTTCTGCTTTCGTCGCTGAGGTTTTGGGAAGTTAAGCGGGATCTCATCGAAGAACGTGTAGCCGCTATTGGTCGGTGACCGTTCCTTTGTGAGAAGCCGACATCCGATGGCTCCTCCAAATCTAATCCAAAATTTCGCACCAAAACTTCAAGACGTCCCTCGCCAGCAGTCTAGCGCATAACGTTTCTCACCTGCTCGCGACCACAAGCGACAGGACATCATTTTCGCGCCAAAGGAACTCTGCCGATTTTCGCTCTACGAGCGGCTATTCCTTCGTCATCTCAGGTCCGGGCGGGAGCTTTGGAATAGGTGTGACTCAAGGCCAAGGCAGCGATGATGACCCCAAGAATAACGTTATTCAACATCACCGCCTCAGTGAAATAGCACGAATGGCGATCCGGACTCCTATTGAGCAACGAGTTCGGACGCGGCGACCTACTGAATGGCAGCTTGTATGACGCGCGAGAGGGAATTAACATGAGAAACGCCATGGCTGTGAAGCGCAAATCGAAGAGGAGCGCATCTCTTTCACAAACAAAGACAAACAGAACCAAATCGCCGCAATCAAAACGAGCCACGGCGAAATCGAAATCAAAACCAGGCAAGAAAAATTTGAGTTGCCCGATCGTCGGCGTTGGCGGATCGGCCGGCGGATTCGAAGCGACAATGGAATTGCTGCGGCATTTACCGGCCAAAAACGGGATGTCTTTCGTGGTGGTGCAACACCTCGACCCGCATCATGCCAGTAAATTGGCGAGCTTGTTAGGCAAAGTTACCGCCATGCCGGTGATCGAAATCACAAAGACAACCAGACCGCAGCCG
Source organism: Verrucomicrobiota bacterium (assembly GCA_003218915.1). Lineage (GTDB taxonomy): Bacteria > Verrucomicrobiota > Verrucomicrobiia > Chthoniobacterales > UBA10450 > Udaeobacter. The sequence goes on along the minus strand of QHPC01000024.1, from coordinate 80 downwards.
AACACGGTTTATGTGCAGCCGTCGAACAAATGTGTAGTAGCGAAAAATGACAAGCTGGTACTCGTTCGCCGCACCCAGCA
>QHPC01000023.1 GCA_003218915.1 Verrucomicrobiota bacterium | reverse complement strand
AAAACGCAATTAAGCGCAAGTCAGCGCAGCTACCGCCTATCGGTCATCCCTGCGAACTGCCCTTGAGTCTCCCACGATTCCTGCTTGTTCCACGGGATCAGCGAGTCGTGACGGTTGTTCGGATCTTGGACCAGGGCAGTGTCCTTCTGTGTTGCACATGAGGTCATCGCTACCACGAATGCACACAGCAGAAGAGGGACGACGATTGTTCGAAGGTTACGGACTTGTGCCAGCATAAATCACGTTGTCTCCAGGTTGCATTTGAGCGCCGCGCGCCAAACTGTTGGTGATGATATCGCCGATGGCGGTCGCCGGTTCAACTGAAGAAATGCGAATTTTTCCAATCAAAGCCCCGTCTCGCAGGACGAGCATCTCGGCATTCGACTCTACTCCATGGCGAGTACCGAGATTCAGTACCACGAAGTTATACGCCTGATTCACTGCGAGGACTGTGCCACGCAAACCTGTTCGGCGCGGGCCGGTCTCGCGCACGGGTTCCCGCCGTTTTTTCTCTTGCTTCGGCTGATCCGCGCGCTCCTGCATGTCCTGGAGTTTTTCGGAAAGGAAAGCTTTTTCTTTTTCTGCGCTATCCAGTTGCTTGCGGAGATCATCGAGTTGCGACTGCAGGTCCGCGGCGGGCGCCGTTGCGGCGGGGCTGTCAGCCGTCGAAGCATTCGGATCTTTTTCCGCGTCTTGCCCGCGCAGCTGCAAGGAAGCGGTCTCCTTCTGGTTCTCGTCTAATTTGGCCTGCAGATCGGCCTTCTCTTTCTGTGTTTGAGCAAGCTCTTGCTCGGCTTTTGCGGCTCTGTTTTCTGCTTCTGCGACTTTGCTCTGTTCTTCCTGGCCGCCACCAGCCGTGGTGTTCGGTTTCTCGTGTATGCGGCGTTCGGCTGCATCGCGCGCAGCCTGTGCGCTAGCCACAGTTACGCGAAGCGCTTTCACCTTTTGAGTGTTTAAAAACCCAAAAAAAGCTGCCAATACGAGCAGTAAAATGGCAAGGCCAGCCACGCTTTTCGGCGTGGAGGAGGATGCCGCCGATTCCCGATGCGTCATTGAGAGTGGTGCTTTTTTAAACGAATCGCGCAGAAACGCAATCGCGATTTCGGTTCGAAGGCTGGAGTAGGAAACAATCCGAGTTCAATCAGATTGCGTTTCTCATGGTTTCAACCGATAGACATTCCCGTGGGACAACAGCACCGTGTACGAGACAAACGCAAGCGACGTAGAGCGTATCTAGAGCGCAAGAAGGCAACGCTGCGAGCCAGCGCTGCGCAACCGGCATCAGGCAAGCAGCGGGCGAAGATGGAACCGCAACGGGAAGCGTAAATTCGATTCGCTCTTCTGTGATTACTCGGTTTTGGTGATTCATGCACACAATGTAGTAATGCCGCAGCGCGCCCGTTATCTGATCGTCGATGGGCACAGCGTTATTTTTGCCTGGCCTGAATTGCGCAAACTCCACGCGCGGCGGTCCTCGTCGGCACGTGAAGCGCTGATCAAACAGTTGCGCGATTACCAAGACTGGACCGGTGTGCGCGTGGTAGTCGTCTTTGATGGCAAAGGAAGCTTCGAGCTAATGGTGGCTACTTCTGATTCCATGGAGGCAGAGACAGTTGCGGCATGCGGCGCAGAATGGATCTCGCCTGAGGCGTTGCGCGGGCTCGTGTCGAGTACGCGGCGAAATTAGGATCCTAATTTCTTCTCAATCTCTTTTACTCGCGCAAAAAGTTTTCCGAGCCGGTGGACCCAGGCAATCTGCCGCTGCGCTTCTGCAAGCGGAACCGCGGGAGAGCCGAACCAGGTGCCTCCCGGAATGCTCTTTGCGATGCCACTTTGCGCCCCAATCGCCGTGTCGTCGCCAATTTCGATGTGGCCTACAATGCCAACCTGCCCACCCATCATAACGCGCTCGCCCACGCGCGTGCTGCCGGAGATACCGGTCTGCGCCACGATCACGGAATTTTTCCCAATAATCACGTTGTGTGCGATTTGCACGAGGTTGTCGATCTTCACCCCTTGCTGAATCCAGGTCCGGCCAAACCGGGCGCGGTCAACAGTCGTGTTTGCACCGATCTCGACGTCATCGTCGATCTGCACGATCCCCAGTTGTTGGATCTTTTGGTGCCGGCCATCGACCATTTCAAAACCGAAGCCGTCTGCACCAATGACCGCGCCGCTGTGAATGATTACTCGCGAACCAATCCGGCTTCGTTCGCGAATGGTCACAAGCGGATAAATCAAGCACGTGGCCCCGATTATTGTTTCATGTCCAATGTAACTTCCGGCGCCAACAATTGTGTCATCACCGATTTCGGAACCGTCTTCGACGACAGCATGAGGCTGGATGGACACACGTTCTCCGAGGCGAACGCTTGAACCGACAATTGCGCTGGGATGAACTCCCGGCCCAAAGGTGATTGGTTTCGGTGCAAATTTGAGCACTACCTGCTCGAAGGCCTTGGTAGGATTTGAGACCCGAACCTGGGCGGCGGCGAGCGGTTCGCCGAAATCGGGAGGAACGAAAACAGCTGCAGCCCGCGTCTTGCGCAGAAGGCCGATATATTTTCGATTGCCGAAGAAACTAATCTCTCCGCTCGTCGCTTCAGCCAGTGATGCAGCGCCGGTGATTTTCAGCTTTGGATCGCCAAGCAACTCGCCACCAGATAGGCTCGCCAGTTCTTGAAGAGTGAAAGTCACGGGGCGGTGAATTGTTAGATCGGTGAACCGTTGAATCGTTAAATCGAAACGGTCACGGTGACTTCGTATGCTTTGGCCAACTCGCCGGGCGTTTATCAATGAATGCCTGAACGCCTTCGAGCGCAGCTTCATCCATCATGTTGCAGGCCATGGTCTGCGCAGCCGCTTCATAGGCTGATGCAATGCCCAGCTCAATTTGCCGGTAAAAGAATTCCTTTCCCATCGCCACAGCGATACGCGGTTTTGCAATGATTGCCGCAACAATTTTCTCAACTTCGGCGTCGAACTGTTCCGGTTCCACGACGCGGTTAATCAATCCGCGCACTTTTGCTTCTTCGGCACTGATAAATTCACCTGTTACGAGCATCTCGAAGGCCACCTTGCGCAAAATGTTTCGCGAGAGCGCCACGCCCGGCGCCGAGCAAAAAAGACCCAGGTTAACGCCGCTGACGGCGAACTTTGCGGTGCTTGCTGCCACGGCGAGATCGCACATTGCCACCAACTGGCAGCCTGCCGCAGTCGCGACGCCCTGAACACGAGCGATCACCGGCACGGGCAACCGCTGGATGCCCAGCATCATCTCAGAACATTGACTGAAGAGCCGCTCGTAGTACTCAAGCGATGGCTTGGCGCGCATCTCTTTGAGATCATGACCGGCACAGAACGCTTTGCCCTCGGCCGCGACAACGACCGCCCGCACAGACTTGTCTTCAGCTATCGCGTCGAATTCACGCTGCATCGCTGCCAGCATCGCCTCAGATAAAGCATTGAACGCGTGCGGCCGGTTTAGCGTTAGCGTGACGACACCGCGCAGATCCTGGCTGCGTAAGACAATGGGTTCCTCGCGCTCCTGCGGTTTCGCGACCGGTGCAGGTTCGGTTGATACAGAGGGAGCTTTCACGAGTTGGACGTTCAAACGCTACTGCCGAAATTCCAAATCCGAAATCCGAAAATTTAGTTTCCGTTTGCAGCGACTGGCAACATCATCTGGCAAGCTTGGAAGACTGCAAGCGATGCGCAGCCGGGCTTGACTACTCTGATTTATGAAGATCGTTGCGATCGCTAATCAAAAAGGCGGCGTGGGTAAAACCACCACAGCCGTAAATCTCGGCGCAGCGCTGGCTGAAACAGGTCATCGCATTTTGATTATCGATCTTGATCCGCAAGCGAACGCTACCAGTTCGTTTGGGTTACAAGCAGTGGAGCAAACCAGTCTTTATGAGCCGTTACTTGGCGGCGCCTCAATTACCGAAAGGATCTTTCCAACAGAACGCGATGCCTTGTTCATAGTGCCTTCCGATCTCGATCTTGCCGGTGCCGAGGTAGAGATCGCGCGGATGCCGAATCATCTCACCCGGCTGGCGGAAACGCTCCAGCCGTTGCACGCGGATGAGACGTTTGATTTTGTTCTGTTGGATTGTCCGCCGTCGCTCGGAATTTTGATGAGCAACGCACTCGCGGCCGCCGATGAACTTCTGACCCCGATACAGTGTGAGTATTTCGCACTGGAAGGATTGGTAAAAATTGTCCGACTGATCGAGCAGGTGCGCGATTCGGGCGCGAACACGCGGCTCCAACTCGGCGGTATTGTCATGACCATGTACGACGGCCGGACAAATCTTAGTGAGCAGGTCGTAGCCGAGGTGCGCCAGCATTTCGGCGAACGCGTTTATCAAACGGTGATTCCGCGGAGTGTTCGCTTGAGCGAGGCGCCGAGCTTCGGGAAATCGATTCTGGAGTACGCTCCAAGTGGAGCGGCCGCCGAAGCCTACCGAGCACTCGCGCGCGAGTTCATCCAGCGCCACGCTCCGCAAGCCACTGCTCCCGAGTGATCGCAAAAACTTGTGTTGGGAATCCGCGAAAAACTGTTTCCCTTTCGATCGTCATTCCGTTTTTCTCAGCCACGCGGCGCGAGGGGACGTTGTCGGGATGAATCAGCGAAATGACCTTGGGTAATCTCAGATCGCGGAACGCGTGATCGCGTACAGCCTGGGCTGCCTCGCTCGCAAGTCCGCGGTTCCAATAATCAGGATGAAGTCGATAACCGATCTCGATTTCGTCTGCCCCATCGAGATGCCAATGAAGGAAACCGCAATAGCCGATCAGCTCGTTGCTTCCGCGAAAAATGACCGCGAATTGCGAAGGCAAACCAGCCTGGTTCCAGGACAGAAATTTCTGCAGTACGCCCTGCGTTTGCTCACGCGTGTATGGGCCGAGGGAAAAGCGCATGAAATCGCGGTTTGCCATCAGTTCGGCGAGACGTCCGAGGTCTTCCTTTTGGAACGACCGCAGAATTAATCGGGACGTTTCCAGGACCATGTAAACAAGGACAAGTTCTAAGGCAGTTGCGATTTATAGTCGAAACATGACGACGGCCACTGAGGAATACGCGCGCCCGGCGCAACCGCCGGACACGTCGAGTCTAGCTGAGGTGCGCGAAGCTTCGCGCAAATGCACGGCATGTCATCTTTACAAGCGGGCCACGCAAACCGTGTTTGGCGAAGGCCCGACAGACGCGGCGATCATGCTGGTGGGCGAACAGCCGGGCGATTACGAAGATCAGGAGGGTAAACCGTTCGTTGGACCAGCTGGAAAAATTATGGACCAGGCGCTGGAAGAAGCGGGAATTGATCGCAAGGAAGTGTATGTCACGAACGCGGTGAAACATTTCAAATGGGAGCCGCGCGGGAAACGCCGAATTCATCAGAAACCAAATTCGCGCGAGATCGCAGCCTGTCGTCCGTGGTTGGAAGCGGAGCTGCGCCTTGTTAAACCAAAGTTGCTGGTGTGCCTCGGCGCGACGGCGGCGCAGACGGTCTTCGGTCCATCATTCCGTGTTACTCGCGAGCGCGGCAAGGTGTTGTCATCGAAACTTGCTCCCAGAGCCCTCGCCACTGTGCACCCATCGTCTCTTCTCCGACAACCGGACGAGGAATCGCGGCAACGCGAGTATGAGCGGTTCGTTGTGGATCTTCGGGCAGCGCGGAGGGCAGCCAACAAAGAATAGGTTAACGACAGGGACGCCGCTCTACACCGTCCCTGCCTCATTCGACCATCACGGCATCTCGCGTTTTGTACTCCGCGACGAACGCTTTGCGAAACTGCTCGAATGTTCCGTTTTCTATTTCAGCGCGCGCTTGATTCATCAGATTCAAATAAAAATGCAAATTATGCAGTGTGGTCAGGCGAAGCCCCAGAATTTCTTCCGCCTTAATGAGATGCCGGATGTAACCGCGCGAAAATTCACGACAGGCTTCGCACGTGCAGTTTTCTTCAATCGGATTCTTGTCCAGAATGAACTCTGCGTTTTTTAAATTGACCGTGCCTGCCGCGGTAAAGGCAGTTCCATTTCGCGCCAGGCGCGTCGGCAGCACGCAATCAAACATGTCCATCCCGCGCGCGATCAACTCCAGCAGTTGGGGCGGCGTTCCAAGCCCCATCGCGTAACGCGGTTTATTCCCCGGCAAGAATGGCTCAGCCCATTCAACAGCCCTCATTATTTCCTCCTCTGGCTCGCCCACGCTCACGCCACCAATCGCGTAGCCATCGAAATCAAGATCCACAATTGCCTGCGCGTTTTCCTTGCGCAGCTCCTCGAACGTGGCGCCCTGAACGATGCCGAAAAGCATCGAATCGGCTAGTCCCCGTTTTGCCGTTTCACCGTTTCGCCGTTTCCACTTGCGGCATCTCTTCGCCCAGCGCGTTGTCATCTCCGCGCTTTGCGCTGCATATTCGTATTCGCACGGATATGGGACACATTCATCGAGCGTCATCGCGATGTCACTGCCGAGCAGCATCTGAATTTCCATGGCGATCTCCGGTGAGATGAATGCTCGTGCGCCGTCGATGTGATTTTGAAACTCGACGCCTTCCTCCGTGATTTTGCGTAATCTGGCCAACGAAAAAATCTGGTAACCACCGCTATCGGTCAGAATAGGGCCACTCCAGTTCATAAAGTCGTGCAAGCCTCCAAAATGTTTGATCACGTCCAGTCCGGGCCTAACAAATAGATGGTACGTATTTCCAAGAATGATTTGGGCATTTAGTTCGCGCAGTTCCCGGGGGCTGACGCCTTTCACCGAACCTTGAGTTCCGACAGGCATGAACGCCGGTGTATTGATCACGCCGTGCGCACTCGTTAGGCGCCCACGCCGTGCTTTCGAGTGCCGATCGGTGGCTAAAAGTTCAAAGTTTTTCTGCATCTCAAGCAGAGATTCCTCGACTCCGCTCGGAATGACAAATGTAGTGTAAAATATTTTTTGCAGATGACGATTTCCCCTCTATATTCGCGACCCACCGCATCAGGCGCGTGAGAGAGTTTGCTGCGCAACCTGGGCGGGTTTTTTGTCGCCCCGCGCACGACGCTTTTGGCGGCGCTTTGCTTTTGGAATTTGGAAAATGCCCACGATTAATCAATTGATCCGAAAAGGACGCCGGAAAGTTTCGGTGAAGTCGAAGTCACCGGCGCTCGCCGATTGCCCGCAACGGCGAGGCGTGTGCGTGCAGGTGATGACGCGCACGCCCAAGAAGCCGAATTCTGCGCTGCGCAAAGTGGCAAAAGTGCGGTTGACGAACGGCCAGGAAGTGATTGCCTACATTCCAGGCGAGGGGCATAATTTGCAGGAGCACTCGATCGTGCTTGTACGCGGGGGACGCGTAAAGGATTTGCCGGGTGTCCGCTACCATATTGTGCGCGGGACGCTCGATGCGCTGGGTGTCGATGGGCGCCGGCGCGGCCGCTCCAAATATGGGGCGAAGCGCCCCAAAGGTGGTGGGGGCGGAGGCGGCGCAGCGAAGGAAGCCCCAGAAAAGAAATAATATTGGACAGGAAGATCGACAATGTCGCGACGGAAAAGAGTTTACAAGAAGGAGGAGCATGTCGATTCCCGCTATGGGAGTCCGGCAGTGGAGCGCCTCATTACCACGGTGATGAAGCGCGGCAAGAAATCGCTGGCGGAGCGGATCGTTTACAAAGCGATCGATAAATCGCGTGAGGGTTCTGACTCGGTCGATCCGCTGGAGGTTGTAAATAAAGCGATCGAAAATGTCCGTCCGCGACTGGAAGTAAAATCGCGCCGAGTTGGCGGAGCGACTTATCAGGTCCCCATGGAGGTGACGCCCGCGCGGCAAATTTCTCTGGCTACCCGCTGGATCGTTCAATACGCGGACAATCGCAAGGGAATGCCCATGGCGGAAGCGCTGGCGCAGGAGATAAAGGATGCAGCGGCAGGCCAGGGGAACGCGATCAAGAAACGCGAAGACACACACAAAATGGCGCAAGCGAACCGTGCGTTTGCGCATTTCAGATGGTGACGATTATGGCGACGGCGACGATGGAACAGAAAAAGAGCCCGGCGAAGAGTCCAAATTCGCCGAATCGTAAGTTCCCGCTGGAACGAACGCGGAACATCGGCATCGCGGCGCATATCGACGCCGGCAAGACGACCATCACCGAACGCGTGTTGTTTTACACCGGCATGATCCACAAGATGGGCGAAGTGCACGAGGGCACGACGGTCACCGACTGGATGGAGCAGGAACGCGAGCGCGGGATTACGATTACTTCTGCCGCGACAACGTGCACCTGGTCGCAACGCAAGGAAGAAGGCGTTTACAAAATTTTCGAAGGAATCAAGGAGCGGATCAACATTATTGACACGCCGGGACACGTCGATTTCACCGCTGAGGTGGAGCGTTCATTGCGCGTTCTCGATGGGGCGATCGCAGTTTTCGACGGCGTGGCCGGAGTCCAGCCGCAATCGGAAACCGTGTGGCGTCAGGCCACCAAATACAACGTGCCTCGCCTGGCGTTCATCAACAAGATGGACCGAGTCGGCGCAGACTTTGAAATGTCCGTCGAAAGCATCCACAAAAAACTCGGCGCGAATGCGTGGCCGGTTTTGTTGCCGCTGGGCAAGGAAGATCAGTTACGCGGCCAGCTCGACGTTATCAGCAAGAAGGCGATCATTTATTCCGAAAACGATCAGCTTGGATCGACGTATGAAGTCACCGATGTGCCGAAGGAGTATGTTGAGATTGTTGAGAAGGCTTACAACGATCTGGTCCAACAGGTTTCCAATCTCGATGATGACGTCGCCGAGGCCGTCATCCACGAAAAACCAGTCACGCCTGAGCTATTGAAGGCCGGGATTCGCCGGCAAACGATTGCCAACAAGTTTGTGCCGGTCATCGGCGGATCGGCCCTGAAGAACATCGGTATCCAATATTTGGTCGACGCGGTCGTCGATTATTTGCCAAGCCCGCTGGACATTCCGCCTGCGAAAGGTCAAGACCCAGATACCGGGGAGCCAATAGAAGTGCCGACGGATGACAGTGGCATCTTTTGCTCGCTAGCCTTCAAACTTTGGAGCGATCCGTTTGTCGGGAAGTTGGTTTTCTTCCGCGTTTACTCCGGCACGCTAAGTAAGGGCGACACGGTTTACAATCCGCGCACTAACAAACGCGAACGGATTTCGCGCTTAATCCAGATTCAAGCGGACAAACGCGAAGACATTGAGACGTGTTACTCCGGCGATATTGCCGCCATCGTTG